>JAREAI010000033.1:0-14013 GCA_029240435.1 Nitrososphaeraceae archaeon
CATTTTGCGAACGAACCCTCTAAACAAATTCAGGTTTTAAAAGAACTAGCCATGCATTTACAAAAGGTAAATGAAATGTTGGATCAACCGCTCATCGAAACTACATAAGAGTCTCTAAATAGAAAAGGTGCTGTTGACTCATTATTGTTTTCCTGGATTTCAACAGATTCAGCCCGAGAAGTATAAAATTTTTTTTATCTATAATCTATGTAATACAATGCCAACAATAACGCTAATTTGATGAGAATAATGACTATGTAGTTTTGTTCTTTTATAGTCTCAATAGTATACAAGCTAAATGGTCCTTTATTATTAGTATCATCAAATCTAATGTGTCATATTAATAGATGTTTAAAAAATCAAAGCAAACAATATTGGATACTTTAGAGAGAGATATATTATCTATTAAATTTTCTACACAGCATATTTGGCATGATGTTCATAATGATCGAAGTTCATCGAGTAGGTATTAATAGCTATTCTACAACTTTTAAGCAACTCGAATGTGTGTTAATCCTACCTATGCAGCAACCATATGTAGCAAGAATATAGTTACAGAGACGCCATATTATAGGTTATATGTTGTATCAATTGAATCTCTACATTTCCAGTTAGAGATTGATAAGCTATTGCTGATTGCATGAAAGCATTAATAAATTATATAACATGTTAATAATTATGAGGAAATGATTATGATGCGTAATTTGCTACGAGTCTGAGCATCATTGATTGAAAAAATTATTCATTGGTTTGAGAAGGAACAGCAGGTTAGTATTATTATAATAATGGCCCAGCAATTCTTGCTAAATAAGCCGCTTTTTCTAAAGGTTAAGTTCATTTCTATATAATTTATTTTAGTATTATTACGCCTACATACAGTGATAATAGAATCATGGAATTTGACCAAGTTGTTCGAAAGAGGAAAATGATAAGGGAATATCTATCGGATAAGCAAATCCCTAAAGAAATAATTACCAAGCTAATAAACAACGCACATAGAGCACCAAGCGCAGGTCATAGTCAAGTTCAAGAATTTATAATAATAAAAGATTCTATAACAAAGAAGAGATTAAGAGAGGCAGCTGTGAATCAAGAATATGTAGAGACGGCTGCTGCTTTAATAGTAGTGTGTTCTAATGTATCGCGTTCAGTTAAACGTTATGGCAAGCGGGGAAGAGAGTTTTACAGTGTAATCGATGGTGCTTTCGCTTCTATGCTAATTTTACTTACCGCAGTAAATGAAGGAATAGGTGCAGGGTTTGTAGGAGCATTCGAAGACGATAAAGTATCAAAAATACTTGGGCTACCAGAATATGTTAAACCAATAGGCATAATCACTTTAGGATATTCTTCAGAAAGACCTGAAAGATTAATGAGAATAGATATAGATAGATTAGTCCATTATGAAAAATATTGAATTAGTTAACAAATTATTTGCATAATCTTAACTAATAGATAGCCAATGTATGGTATTACAAACAGACTTTAGTATAGATCTAATTGTAAATTAAATCTTAGTAATTCTAATAGATCTTCATGTTTAGTCAATCCAGCTTGAATATTAAGCCGAGTTAGTATAACGAAATGCATATAATATTTCTATTAATAGCTTTGCTGATATACTTTAATAGTAGTTGTTCTTCTTTTGATGATTATTGAAATTCATCTAATATGGAAATAGTATATAACTAAAGCTTTAAACTCTTACTTAAACTGATATACATATAGATATACAGCATTCTATCTTCCACTGCAGTGGTCTAAACATAAATGGAAATTAGTGTAATATTATTTAGTGTATGGAAAAAGGGAGCTAAAAGTATGATTCCTAGGTGCCATAACAATTCTTCTAATATATCTTATGGGCTTGGTGATTATTAAGATGAAAGAAAAAGGTGATTAGAGAGCTGACATATAGATTTAAGTTCCAAACATACCTTTGAAAAAATCAATTATAGGATTTCCTGTTTTGTTATTAGGGGCGACAGTTGTTTTTGTTGTATTGTTTTCTGGAATGAGAGAAGTATTAATCTGACTTGCGTCTGTAATATTTCTTGTTTGATTTGCTATAGTGGTAAGTGTTAAGTCAACTTCTCCGGTGACATTAATACTATTCCATTTTGTCACATTAGTAGGACTACTAAGACAAGATAATTTAGAAGTAAGATTGTTTGTTCCGTTTGTAATAAGATTGTAATTCTTTGTATATGTAAAATTCCATGTTGAATAATCATTTACTCCACCTGGACCTGTTGCTACAGCTTTTTGAAATGGTTTTTGGTCATTCCAATCTGCATAAACTGTACAATCAGTAGTAGCATCATCTGTAGATATTCCAGATATGGTAAGCTCGCCAACTGGAACTTGTTGACCTGCAGGAGGTGATGTAATTTTTACGCCAATTGTACTGGTTGCCTCCCGGTCTTGTTGTGAGAATGCGGAATTTGTGCAAGTAACGATGATAAGAAGTATTAAAGCTATAACTAGAGATAATACAATCCTTTCAAACTTTGTTTCTGTTTTACTGAATAAGATCAAGTAAAATGATATAAGATTAGCCTTTAATTAGGATTGTCCTATACAAGGGAACATATAATATGTGTCATCTAATCCAAATAATTAAAGCAGGTAAAATACATTCTATATATAAACCCATGCTTTTGGGACCAGATTATATAATAGGAGCTAGGTATTGAGATCTAAAAATGCAGAATTATCATTATTATCTTCAGAATATTATTTAACAAATCACTTTTTGTATCAAATATCTATGTTTTAGAAAATTTTCTTCATTATTAATCAGTTTCTATCTTGAAAAACAAAGAGACTCCCATGGCTGGCTAACTTTATTCCATCCTTCTTATGCAACTACCAGAATCTATTTAAAATATTTTATATTATAATAAAGATGATGTTGCATATGCATATACAATATCTTAGAGAGTTCTTCGTCTATGATTTTTGTTTTCATTATTTTAGATATCGCTAACATCAAATAAAGATTATAGACAGTTTTTCTGAATGACGTACATAATATACGAGATAAACTGCAAAAAAGCAAGATGGGAAATAAATTTGAAATAAAAAAACAGATGAGGATTATTATCTGTCTAACGGGAATGCCTGGCGCTGGAAAATCCACTATTGCTTCTTATCTAAAAGAAAAAGGATTTCCCGTGATAACTATGGGAGATGCTGTTAGAGAAGAGGCTAATCGGCTAAATTTAGAACCGACGGATTATAATTTAGGTGGTTTAATGTTAAAATTACGAAGAGACTTGGGACCAGGAGCAATCGCTCATTTAATCTTAAGAAAAATGGAAAGAGATTATAACAATATCAATGTCGTTATTATTGACGGCATTAGAAGTATGCCTGAAGTTGAGGTATTAAAGACTGTAGGATACGTCAAATTATTAGCTATTCACGCATCAACAAATACGAGGTTCACATATACAAAAGAAAGAGCTAGGCCTGACTGTCCATCAAGCATCCAGGATTTTGTAGTGCGAGACAAACGTGAATTAACAGTAGGTATCAGTGAAGCTATAGCTTTAGCAGACGAAACGTTGTCTAATAATGATCTAACAATCGAAGAATTAAAAGAAAAAGGTTTTGAAATAATTCAAAAATGGATCGCTGAAATAAATAAAAATGATAATAATATTACTATTAACCATAAAGGTAATAATAATAAATGAGAAAAGCACCTCTTACAGCACAAATTGAATTAAAAGTAGAATCTTCAGTTTCTCCGTCTGAATGTCCTGAAAAAGTAATATCAGCTATAACTAATGTTATTGATAAATGTTCTCCAGACTTTAGATATGGCAGCAGAGTTATTGGCAGAGCCAGCGGGAGCGAATCACTCCGCACTATTTATGAGCAGATTAGATCCAAAGCTTCAATGGGTGTTCTTAGAAGAATGTTGCTTTATCATAAAGTTGCAGACACGACTTATTTCCTTCTAAATAAACAAGCGGCTAGTGCTGGTATTGTAGTGGTAATTGAAGATGTAAAAGAGTCTCCTCTAGGACCTATAAGTGTAACCATTGATTGTGACGAACTAGATGCGCTTATTTGTTGGCTAGCTCCAGCAGACGGTAAAAAGTCATTTTGAGCTAGGCTGTCAAATATGAGAATGAAAATATTTCAGAGAACTCGCTGAGAAACAGATTTCAACCTGACTTTTAAATGCCTGTTGTAGTAAGAGCAGAACAGAAATAGAGTAAGGATATTATCAAAGGAGCGAGTACCTATATTGACCGCAGCAATATAATAGGGATTTAATTATGATTCTTTCTTTTCTTATTGATTTGTAGTTCTTGATACATTATTGCTAGATTAAATTCTCTCTATGATTAATATAGCTGAAATAATGATAAAATTGATACAAAATGGTCTTGACATAAGATACAATGAGTAATAGGAGTATTTCTTGCCGCTATTTTCGTACGTTACTACTAATTTACCCTACTTCCACAAAAAATATAAGGTTTTAGGTTTGAAGTAGATCATATTGAAAAATAAGACTAGTAATGATAATCCTAAACAGAGGAATATTCCTTACTCCGAACCCAATTCACAATGGGGAAAAGAGGAGGAAACAGAACTTTTCGCTCAAAAAGTTAAACTTTACAGACAAGGTAAGTTATCTGATGACGATTTTCGTCGTTTTAGACTACAAGCCGGTACATATAGTTCAAGACTCCAGATGAATTTTAGTATGATCAGAATCAAAATACCTAGTGGCGAAATCACACCAGAACAGCTTGAAAAGATAGCCAGCCTGTCAGAGGCGTTCTCAATTGGCTCAGCTCATGTCTCTACACGACAGAACATTCAGCTTCACTGGGTGCAATTAGAAGATGTTAGCGAAGTAATGAGAGGCCTTGTTGAAGTAGGCCTTACAACTAGAGAAGCATGTGGCAACACTGTTAGAAACGTAATGTGTAGTCATTTCGCTGGTGTTTGTTCAGATGAAGCATTCGATGCTACTCCGTATGCTAAAGCAATTGCTCGGTTCTTTATTAGAAATCCTATGTGTCAGAACCTTCCTCGCAAGTTTAAGATTAATTTTGCCTGTTGCAATAAACATGGCCTTGTGAGAGTTGCTGACATTGGATTGGTATCTGCGATCAAAGATGATGTAAAAGGATTCAAAATTTATCTTGGTGGGGGTCTGGGTGCTGCCTCATTTATAGGCCATCCCTTAGAGGACTTTACACCAGAAGATAGGGTACTATCAACGTGTATGGCTACCATCCGACTGTTTGATAGACATGGCAATCGTGAAAATATGGCAAGAAATAGAATGCGTTATCTAGTACATGAAATGGGATGGGAAAAATTCCAAAAGATGGCCCTTAAGGAGCGCTCGATAGTGGAAACGACTACATCCCTTTCTACAGCCAAACTATTTAATGTTAGAGAAGAAGAAGCAAGATATTTATCAAAATCAATGAATATGACATCAAAACTACCAATGCTAAATGAACGGGTTACTCATCAGGAAAGCCCTGCATATAAAAGATGGCTCCACACCAACGTTGTTCCGCAAAAACAGGAAGGCTATTTCACAGTTTTTGTAACACTAGGAGCAGGAGATATTACAGCGAACCAACTACGGGTATTAGCAAGATCTATCCGCGAATTCTCTGCCGAAACTGCTGCTAGAAACACACCTCAGCAAAATTTTGCTATTCGTTATGTAAAGGGTAGTGATTTGGCCGACTTTTACAACAGGCTGGCATCAATCGGACTAGCAAATCCTGGAGCATTAACAATTGCATCGGCGGTTGGATGTTCTGGAACTACTTCCTGTAATCTAGCAATTACAAACTCCCACAGGTTGGCAAAAGAAGTACAACGCAAATTCTTGGAATTAGAATTTGACACTGATGATAGTTTAAGGGATTCCACAATCAAGATTAGTGGTTGTCCTAATTCCTGTGGGCAGCATGAAATTGCGACGATTGGATTCTTTGGTGGGGCATCAAGAATCGGGTCGGCAATGGCTCCGACATATACAATGTTATTCGGAGGAAGTGATGGAGAATATGGAGAATTAGGCAAGCCCATAATGCGAGTACCAGCAAAACGTGTCATCGATATAATTCGCAAGATTATAGACGTATACAAACAGGAACGCAATAACAATGAAACATTGAATCAATGGATCAACAAAATTGTACTCGGAGAAGGAAAAGGCAGCATAAAAAATATTGAAAATATCAAGGCAATATTGCTTCCAGTTACGCAATTAGCACCAATAGAACAGGATCCAGAATCATACAGAGATTATGGCAATGATGTCAAATTTTCTGCAAAGACCGCTCGCGGAGAATGTGCTGCTTGAAAACTATCACTAAAGGACCAAACAAAACAAGACATTTGACTTAAAAATGGAAAAAGAGAGCTACGATAATAATAACAACCACAACAACTATAGTAATTTCCAGCTTCCTATCATTTGTGATGCCGATACGTTACAAATACTTATTCGAGAAAAAACAGTCCGCATAGTAGATGTTCGTAAAGAAGAAGAGTACCAGCAAGAACACATTCCGACAGCAGTTTCCATTCCACTTGCACAGTTATTGAAAAAAGATACACCAGAAGAAGTCGTAAATATCATGCAGAATGCTGGGATATCCGATAAAATGCCAGTTGTTGTTTATGATGACACATTTGGCGCTCTGGCAGCTCGAGTTGCATGGACTTTTCAATATGTCGGCCATACAAATACTGCATTGCTCGAAATGACATTTAGCCAGTGGAAAAATTTAGGATTGCCAATTGAAAAGAAAAACAATAACTTTCCACGGTTTGAGCACTCATTAAATGTAAATGATCAGATTCATGCTGATTCGTCTTATGTCGATGCCATAAAGGAGCAGCCTAATAAGATACTCATAGATTCTAGAGAACGTCTGAACTTTTTAACCGAACACATTCCTGGCGCCAAAAATATTCCATATACTATGCTCGGTTCTAACGGCAGCATTTTGCGCAATGCAGAAGAGATAAAGAGGTTTATTGAAAATAGGGGTATCTCCACTGATTCTGAAATCATCACATATTGTGGAAGTGTTGGAACATTATCTGGACTAGCATATTATGCGCTAAAATTGGCAGGTGTGAAGAATGTCAAGTTATATTCAAAATCATTTAGAGAATGGAAGTCTCTAGGCAAACCCAAAGAAGAATTCAAAGATGCTAACTACTGGGATTTATCAGCAGAATAATATTTCGCCTTTCTTCAGCCTTCATCTCAAATACTATCATTATAAATTGTTCAAATCAAGTACAGAAGATAAGATGTCATAACCAATTCTAAAATCGCACCTTAGAATTATATGTATATACATGATGAGTCGATGATTTCTCCTAGAAGTATGACTGACGTATGTGTAAGAATAGTTACCAATTCTTCAATATAATTTACTGTATAAGATATGAATCTTCATTATATCCACAGATGTGAACCATTGTCACTTCAACTATGCTATCGCTGATCTTCTCAATAATTGAGAATAACTCATGAACATATTTATTATAAGGTGCATATCTCTATAGCATAATTTGACCGATTTTTCAGTGAATGTATCTAAATGTATAGCCGATTGGGGAAAAAGCGCAGCGAGTTGCAATGGAGATGCAGAGTGTCTGGATTCTTGCGGAAGGCAACTTAGAAAATGTCTTGATGACGTCTTTCCTTATTCAAAAAAAATTGAATTCGAAAGTGATAAGGTCAACTATATGTTGTCCTCTTTATTCTTTCTTGCAAATAGATTGGCGAAGGCAAGCATAGGATTGGCAGAATTTGATAAAGCAATAACTAATATACAAAAAATTGGTGATATAAGTACGGAAGAAAAAGAAAATAAGCTGCTAGATGAAAAAGTCAAGAATCAAATCGATGAAATACTTGCAAAGTATTTTTAATATTTCAGTTCAGAATAATAAACAACTTGATGCAAAAAGTGAATGCATAAGTAAGTGAAGCTTTTGATTAGCAGATATTAGATGAATAGTAAAGCGAAATAGTTGTTGATTTCTACCCCATATATTCTTGTACATACTCGATATATATGTGGTGTTGCTATTGTCTTCATTAAGTTGAGAAAGTAATAGGTTTCTTGGCTATGTCAGCCCTCAAATTTCATTTCCTTTCTTATATCATATGAAAGATGACTGAGCAAAGGATAATTATTGGTCAACTATACTAATGGGTTATAAATTTAACATTGAGATAGTCAAATACTTAGATATTATCTGAAAGACAAATTACTATTATGATAAATGACTAGTAGTATTAGCTGGGCGTCTTGCATTAAGAAAGATTTTAACAATTTTCTAGCAATCATTGAAATAATAATAAGGATTCCATATTATTTTTAGAGGTAGTAGTGATAAAATTATTCCATAAAAACTTACGTTACTTTACAATGAAGACTTCCAAGCCACATCCTCGATTCCAAGACGTTTGTTTAGTAACCTAGCTGCTATAAACATAAAGTCTGATAGTCTATTCAGGTAGATTAGAATGGCAGGATTTATAGTCTGATCTTTTGATAGCATGGCAACAGCAGTCTCTGTTCTTCTAGCAATACTTCTAGTTATATGAACAGATGAAGCTTCTATACTCCCACCAGGTAATATGAAAAATGTAATTGGTTTAAGTTCTTTTTCAAATCTATCTATGATAGATTCTAAATGTAATGCCATTTTTTCCTGGACACGTGGTGTTTCGTATTTATTTTCTAAAGAATAGTTAGGATCTGCTAAATCCGAGCCAACAATAAACAATTCATTTTGAATCAGTGTAAGAATATCTACTAGATCTGAAAAGAGATTTCTATTCTTTAAGAGTGCGATAACTAATCCAATATTTGAATTTAATTCGTCTACACAGCCATAAGCAACTATTCTTGGATCATTTTTTGATACACGCTTGCCCCCAATAAGACCGGTTTCACCTTTATCCCCTGTTCTGGTATATATTTTCATATTCCATACTGAATAGCAGATCATTTAAAAATAGCTATTTTGTTATATTAGTACTGTATCAACATAGAATAATATTATTAGCGAAAGAATTGAATTATATTAGATTTGCATATGATGAAAAAGGTCGTTAATACAAGCAGTATTAAAATGTATATTAAAATTCAATCACACCTAATATCCGACTTTATTATATATATATTTAATAAGAGTGGACATCAGATTTGTGCTCTCTCAAGTATTTTTTTTTCTTGAATCGTTCGTTGCATTTTTCGCATTTGAAAGGCCTTTCAAACTCCAAAAGAAAACGCTTTTTTCTCTCTTCCGGACTTTCAACAATAGGATCTGATTCTGTGTGCACCATGTTATTCATAAGTAGTTATGATAAAAAATATTTCTACGCTTATTTACCTTAAGTATGATAATTACCTTAAACTTATTCTAACTAGTATACTTATCAGATAATAACTAAATTTTCAGTATATAATTCGTTTGTTTCATAAGACAAGAATATATAGGAATTATTCAACTACGTTACACATGTGCCGTCGTAGCTCAGCCTGGGAGAGCACTCGACCTGATCTATCGGGAGTGAAGCTGAAGACCGAGCTGTCGTGAGCTCAAATCTCACCGACGGCATATTGAATTCTATTATATAACACAAAAATTTTATAACCTATCGAAACATTAGAAAATATAACCTAAAATAGTAAAAATATCTATTATGACAATTATTATCAATATAATTATACAGACCTTACGGCGGAAATTCTGCAATCACTCTGACTCATTTTCCTTCAGAAAATATAATGACTTTAATTTTGAGGAATTTAATACATGCTCTAGATGTGGAAAGACTTTAAGACAACTAAAAGGCTTTGATGAGGATATTAGAGGTTAAAAATAATATAATATGATTCGTATAAATCTTCAGATTCTAATTATTATCTGGTGGATAGGAGCGGCAATTTCTAGCATTGCTCTGTTGATTGCTGTGTATGAACATTACCTTATAATTGGAATAGCCGGATGGATGACAGTTATCACAACTACAACTCTTATTGTTTATGAGATAAAGGAGATAAAAAAAGAAGATAGAGAGAAATCATCAACAGAAAAAAAAATTAAATAATCTCCTTTCCACCTTGTTCTTCTATGACTACTAACGTAACTGTAGAGGTTATTCCCGATATTTTTCTTATTTTATTTGTTATAGCATGATTCATCGTCTCTGTATTATCTGATTTCACTTTGACAAAGATATCATGAACACCATATGTTCCTCTCACCTCTTTTACATCATGTAATTTTGCAATTTCACTTATAATATTCTCTTCTGATCCTAAAGTGCAATTAACCAAAATATATGCAGTTGGCATTGTATCAAAGGTTATAGTGGACAGTATTTTAGTCTTTACTAATACAATTTGTTAATTTACTATCTTAATCTAATATAATCAGACAACATTTCAACTTCTTAGTTTTGAATGTATTAGATGATAATATCACCATAAATCTTGTAGTGTGTAGAGTCTGTAAAGCTGACCTGTCTTTTTATTAGCGTACTTTCAATCTTCTTCAATACCATATTTTCTTCCTTAAATTTCATTTTCATTTTCATTTTCATTCCTAAATGAAGAACAGAATAAACATCTTATTTGATTGTAATTTTATTCTGATCAGTTAAAGAGGTTTTGCAGATATGCTCATACAATAACAGAATATCAATAGGAGACTTTTATCATGATCATAATTGTACAATTATGTTTTTTCGCCTTCATCAATACCGCTATTGATACCGAGGACGAAATGATTATTTATTTTTTGTAAAATGCGAACTGTATTTTTGTTAGAGAAATGCATAATGTCTTCAATAGGTTTTTTATATCATCAACTGAGTTTTATGCCCATTAAGTATGATATTGCTATATCTTGGTTGTATTTAAAATTGCCAATATTTATCTGAGTCATAATTCTAAGGTAGAATATAATGCGGCTACCTCTTGAAGGTGATGATTATTTTATTAGAGAAGTAAATGCTGCTTTTGAAAGCATTAGAGAGGCTTATCTAAAAGCGTTAAAACCACGGATCACAATGAAAAAAGCGAATGTAATGTTAGGAGATGGCAGTATAGTTCAATCTGATACCTTTGAAAAGCAAAAAGTAATGATATTTTATCAACAATTGATTGAATCACTTAAGGGATGGGTTACGACAGGCGTCTCGAACTCAAATACAGATGACTTACATCGTTTGTATTGTAATATAATGCAAGAAGTTGGCAGATATAGTATTCACGGATATTTTGGCATTCAATTTCATGCTCTGCCTTATTACAAGGTTGATAAACGGGTTATTGAAATTCAAAAAGAATTATCTCATCTCGCAGACAATGCAACAAATACTTTCCAGTCTATGGCCAACAGAGGTAACGAAATAGTTCAGAAGGAGTTGGAAAAGATTGGGTATGTAGAAATGGGATTTGAGGAATTACTGTCAAAATTATTTGAAGATCAGAACCTTCTTGCAGATCTAGGGATAAAAGCGTCGATGGTAGAGCAGGAATTTCCTCAATTCGAAGATATGCATAAAAGAAAGATGGAACTATTCACAGAATTGAACAATTTATTGACAGAGCTGTATCAAACATCTTCAGTTTCAATTGATTATAATAAATTAATGCAAGGAGAAGAAGGAGCAGTTACATATTTTGAAATTGATACAATAAGAAACAGGAAAACAAAAGAAAGAGATTCCTATATCAATACTAAAAGGGTAACGAAAGAGACAACAGACCAAATTGTAAGCAAACTTAATCAAGTAGTAAAACTGTTGCAGGAAATCTAAAAAAAATCTTATTATACACACAAAAAGTGTATTGTATTGTAATAAATATACTTACTTACGGTAAACCAGAATGTATGTAATGACATTGCATTATCGGCAAGGAAAACAGGGATATAGGCCGGATTAGGTTATTATTATTGACAATATAGTAGGTTTGGTTACCTGATAATAAGGATTAGCCATGTACGTGATTATTAAACGATAAGGATTAGTATCTACATGTTACCATCTAACTATGTTTGACTGCAGAGAGAGAATTCCAGAGTATCAGAAATCTGACAGCCGGAAAGGACTAAAAGGATTTAATCGGGTCTGATATTGCTACTTTTTCACTGGTACGGTTGTCTTCGCTGCCACTCCCCTTATTCTTCTTCGTCTGCCGTGCTCGATTCATCCTCATGTGCTTCTTCTATTCCTTCACGTGGTTGGTTCTATTTCTTCTTGTTGAGAAGCTGGTATTGCTATTGCATAATCAGAATATCTAATTGGTAATATAGTCAAAATTAAAATTCCAATAAAATTTAATCTAACGTTTAAGAGCAAGTAAACATAATAATGATGATTCCTTAAAAAAGACATCATTATACTTGTACTGGTGGCGGCATTCCAGTTTGCTGAGTACTATCGCTACTAGTGCCTCTATCTCTAGTGAGTAATAATTTACTTTCAGCAAATCTTATTCCTCCTTTTCCTGGGCCTGTGGATGTATTGTCAATTACTAAAACTCCTTTCATTCCTGTGTAAGGGTCATAGACATGCAAGACCTTTTCAGGCCCCCATTCGTCCATTTCTTCCCAGGCAGAAGAAGACGATGCCCTCATATTAGTTAATGATGAATCACTGTTATTCATGTTATTCATATGGCTTTCACATGCATTATTATTATTCTGACAAATAGAAATAGGAAAGAATCAATAATTAATACAAATCTACCAAAAACTCTATACATAGGAAATAGAAGATCATCGGCTGCTGCAATTAATTATCCTTGGTTATAACTTAAAAATGACTCCTCTTTTTGTATTGTTTGAAACCATATGTTTAAACTCTAAGAGACAACAATCAAGAGAATGAATTAAAAAGTATATTAGCATTACAAGTCATAAAAATTTGTGACATCTGGCAAATATTTCAACAAAGGTGTAAAGGCATTAGACTCCCCTCACATAGGCCATGTTATAAGAGAAACTCCCGATAAGATTGTAGTATTTGGAGGTGGAGACGACAGATACGATATACCAAAGTCAGATATTCAGCAGGTTGGTGGGAATGTTCTCATAGGTCTCAAGCTATATGAGATAGTAAAGAAGTACAAGGTAAGTCGTCAAGAACCTTTGCCAACAGGTAAGTCAACACAAGATCCATGGACTCTGCCAGAGAATATAGACCTCGCTACATACGAGAAAAAATATCCAAAGTCATTATTTAACAAGGGCGTTAGGACAAAGGATGAAGAACACGTCGGACACATAATGAAGGAGGCAGATGATAAGATAGTTGTTTTTGGTCACTATGACTATAGGTTTGATTTTCCAAAATCTAAGATAATAGCAGCAGGAAGGAATGTTATTCTCGATATGGATTATCCTGAGTATAGGGTAGATAGAGATGCACCATTGCCTACTGGAGAACCTATTGATGCGTTATCTGCCGAGGAGCAAAAAACATCAAAATAGGTATCTTAAGAACCGTAAAATGCCTAATTACATCTAATAAAAGTGCAATTATAAAACCACTAGAAAGCAGTATTGCTTCGAAACTAGCATAGCGGTAACAAGAGTATTTGTTATATGCAATTAATAGAATATTTTTCAACACATTTACCAATAGGGAAATAGATAATCTTTATAGAGCGCACTTCTTTTTGGATATGTTGCATATGTTGCCAATTAGCGAAGAGAACTAGTAAATGAGATTGTCTGCGGCATATTATAAAGAACCACTTATCAAAACAGAATGAGGTAACTCATGAATATAAGGAAATGAATTCTTCTTGTGAGATATCAGGGCTTTACATTGTTCTTCATCGCTGGTACGCTACTGTTATGATGATTATTATTCTAACAACGTATCCAATATATCCCCTGTGTTCATGCAGTAACTACTGATACTAATGATCTTTACCTGCCAACCTCCGCATAAACCGCATAAATATT
>JAREAI010000251.1:0-4404 GCA_029240435.1 Nitrososphaeraceae archaeon
TTATTTCAAATGATTAAACAGTTGACGACCAATCCTATACTAGTTTTTGATTGGAATTTGAGAGTGTGATTTGTTTTTACCAAAGACAAAAGGATATAGCTACATAAGAAAGATTCTTCAAGGATAGTTACTTGAAATGACTCGTGGTAGACTTTAAAACTGTCTTTAGATTATTTTTATAGTAATATTCTAGACCATATTAATACTGCAATAAATCACCATCTAGTTCAGTCAAAATATGTTTTGTATATAGATTTAGCAATTAGCGTTTAGACATACCTATCTAAGATTAAATCCAGGATACTTTTTGTTCGTTGACCAAAACAGCTAGGACAATACCAATATTTATTAAATTTAAATGGGTTTCGGTAATCGGAGCGATCCTAACAATTAATTAAATCCCGACTCTATAATTTTTTTTAAATACCATTTTTCAATGAGAAGAGAAAGATATGATTCATACATAATTGATATTCTGGAAGCGCTTCCCAATTATTGTCCATAACTATCTGCAACATTTGTGCAATTATCTCATTTCTTCCTCAGTATACCTCTAGTTGGCACTGTCTTATATTGGTTGGAACGAGTTTGATACGAATATTGCAAGTTAAGTAATAGCAAGAAATGCAGGAGAAAAATATATTTCGAGGTTTAGTTACCCAAAGAGCTTGTGAGTAAATCCCTTGAAGTATTCTTAGTAATTTCTGTAGCACTTTGAGTCACATTTTCTATTATTGATGCAATCCCTATCTTGTCAGCTCCTTTCCAGACACCTTCAAAGAAAGTATTCCAGCCTAAACCTATTATAGCTAGAAAAAGTACGCCAACTACTATCAATACTAGAATACCCATTGTCCAAATATTATTCCCATTAGTTCCCTTAACGATTATGAAAGGAATCTATCTTTTTATCGTACAGAAGCTAGAACTTGAACTAGCAATACTATTTCTATATTAGAATTATTGGTGAATCAATGACTTGAAATAATTCTACGGCGGTTCTGTAGGAAAAAAGCTTGAGATTACATTTGAGAATTTTAAATATAGTTATCCTCTCTCCTTGATATTAGGAAACCCCTTCACTCCTACGAGCCGCAGGGTGATTGTAAGTATCTCTTGCGGCTCGCTCACTTTAGATAATCTAAGTGGAAGCAGTTTGAATACCTGTAGGATTTGGATCAAATTGACGAGATAAGCAGTATTAAATTCCACAGATTTCTCTAACTCGACAATCTCTTAATTTCTTATTTTGTTTGCATCTAGAATAATGTATTTAGCAGCCAAATTCCTTAACCCAATCCTCTTCCGAGAATTCACTTACACTACAAAAGTCTCCAAACACTTGCGCATGTCCTTCATTAAGTAAATGTTCATTTAAAAGCAGCTTTTCATTTCCGCAGTATACTAACCCTATTACTCTATCAAAGCTTCCCTCTTTTTGTCCGTCGTCTTCGTCCACTAAGGCTTTTGAACCAACAGGACACATAGACTCAATGAACTCTTTTGCTTCTTGATATCCACTTTCTCCTCGCTCTGGAGTATTAACTAATGTTAACCGTATTCTGACATTATTGACATCAAGTGTGTCTCCATCGACTATTTCTGTAACTATACCAGAAAGGCAGTCAGCTTGTCCCTGACATTCACTAGAAGGGACAGGGCTATTGTCAGGATTATTGTCGTTATCAATGAACTCCTCATCAATATTGTTGCTTCCAAAAAGACTGCCTGATTCTTTACCGCCCCCTTTGCTGTCATTGTCTTCGTTATCGTTACCTTCATCTCCTCTCCGCGGATCATCAGCTGGTTCCGTATCCTCTTCCTGATCATCAGTGTCCTCTTCGTCGCTGCTTCCGCATCCATGGCCTAAATCTCCACAAACATAGCTACCAGTATCAGAAGGACATGTATACCACCTATGCAGCCGTCTCTGTGAGCAAAACTCTCCATTGGAAAAGTTGGGAAAATAACAATTGAAATCAAAATTGTAGCCAACACTATAATTAGAGCGTACATTAGTAAAAAAAAGACCACTTTGTGTTAAAAATTTTACTGTCCTTTATGCTTTAGAACGACTTCTGATAACCATTTTTATCAGTTTATGATGTGACAATAACAATTGACATAATCAATGTCTCCAAAGAATATTGATACCATTTGGAATCTAATAACCGATATTAGTTAATATTACTAATTCGTCGACTATACGATATGAGACCTTACCTGATTTCGATGTTACTAATTATGGTTATTATATTCACTCCCCTGCTATCTTTTGGTCAAAACCAACAACAGCAACAACTAAATCCTCCTCAAGATATGTATCAAGTAATCAAGACAAAAAATAGCGAACAATTTGTTTTGCCTTATACTGCTTCAAATCATGATAGAAGGGATCCTATGATTTATACTTACGGTAATCCCAAAGGTCAAAATTGGATCCTAACTATTGAGAATAACTTATCTTATGCAATTAGACAAGATGCAAAGACCATCATTAAATTACAGGAGTCAGCTCCCAGTGAAAAGTTTTTAGAAATAGCAATGTTTGGCGATCTATCAAAGAAATTTTGGGTTGCAGTTAATACAAACGAGTCAGGATATATGAAACTTTATGATGAAAGTGGTAACAACGGCTGGTCGAGAGATCAGCCGCTAGTTATTGCTCATGGAAACAATCAGGGCCTAACTATTACAAACGGAAAAAGAATCGTAGTCGATAAGCTGTCTCTTGACGGTTTCACATTAGATTCAATTGCAGTACACGGCAAGGATAATTCTGATTCTCCACTTAATGTCTATGAAGGAAATCTATCATTTGATGTTATTTATGGCAATCCCGCTGAGTCTCCTCTTTACTATTTGCCAGTAGGCATGCTAATTGGGGTAGGTGGGCTCGTCATAGGATTAGTTATACTTAAGAAAAGAAAGCCTCTTTTAGAGGAGGATGAGCAAAAGGAGAGCTAGAATTTAGAACCAATTTGATGATAAAATTTACACATTTCCTTTAATTCACATAGCTTACAATTCGGTGTAACCGGCAAACAAATATTCTGACCATACATAACAAAAGTATTATTCAGTTTGATCCAGTATTTTCTGTCGACAATATTACTAAGTTCAATTTCCGTCTTCTCTGGGGTTTTAGTATTCACAAGTCCTATTCTATTTGAGATCCTATGAACATGAATATCTACAGGTATAGCTGGTTTATTGAAGCCATAAACTAAGACGCAGTTTGCCGTCTTTCTTCCAACTCCTGGTAATTCTAGAAGTTTTTCAATACGATTTGGAACTTTTCCATTAAACTTCTTTACTATTAATTGTGAAACCTCTACTACTCTCTTTGCTTTGACATTGTAAAAACCTATACTATGAATTATTTGTTTAACTTCTTCTATATTTCCTTCAGCCAATTCTTTAGCATTTCTGAATCGTTTGAATAATATTTTGACAACTTTTGTAGTATTTTCATCTCTTGTGCGGCTGGAAAGAATAGTCCCTATAAGTATCTTGAAGGGATCGCCAGATTCCTCCGCCTGAAGTTGCTTCAGTGCAGTGAATCTATAAGGCTTTTTATCATGAAGAACTTTTTCCATTTTTTTGATTATAATACCCATAGAATCCATGGTGTAAGCAGGTCGTCTAGAAAATATAACTTTAAAGTTACTTAAGCATACCGAATCGGCTGATTTAATCTAAAAAGGATAGCGATAAAGTGAGTATGGTTATCTATGGTTATCTATTGAAAAGAGCTCGAGTGCAATCCTGGTACTATTTTTTGGATCTGGTAAATAAGATCATTGATCCTATGTGGTCGCTGCGCGGCTACAGGTCATTAACTTTGCTTGTATCAATAGGAAATCAGGTAAAGCTATTGTTTGTTTGAATAGATTGTCAAGAAAACTAAGAGATATGAACTGAATCAACTATATTTTGTATTGTTGGCAAATACGTTGAATACTTTGATGCCTCAGAATGAAATGACAAAGAAAATATTTTATTATTCTTGAGAAGGTAAAGCTCCATTATCTTAATTTTTCCAGCTGTAGCATCATCATATGTGTATACTATTTTATTAGACAGTAAATAATCATTGGGACTACTATTGTTATCAGTTTTATTTAATAGTGAGGATGGAGGCGACTCAGTTAGCTGGAATCCTTGATATAGTTTCTTATAGTCACTAATCTGATGATTAACATATTCAGTTAGTAATGAGTAGGAGGATGGAGATGTTATTGCAAAGCCTTGTTCAGGCCGTAAATCATCTACTTTAACTATGAAATATTCTCTAAATTTATCAGCTGTACCTTCGGAGGGAGATAGAAAATTAACAACTGTATTGCGTCCACCTCGCTCAATACCTTGAGTAAATTCTATTTTTTGCCAGTTTGAAGGATA
>JAREAI010000252.1:0-4403 GCA_029240435.1 Nitrososphaeraceae archaeon
GGAATCAAAGAGATCAATTCATTATAATATGGAATTGATTTTCGCAATTCTGCTGAATAAGGTCCCTGTCCTATAGGTATTTGTGTTGGAAGGTATCCATATTTTGCTAGTATAGGAGAAAGTATTTCGGGTTTTAACATTATCATAATTAATTCCCATGCCAAGTCCTTATTTTTCGAAGTATTCGGAATACTCAGTAACCATCCTCCCATAATAGTTGTAGTCGAAGTATTTTGAGATGGTACTGGAAGCATTGGTATCATACCTACTTGCTCTTCGAGACTCCTCTTTGTAAGAGGCAAAAAGTTTCCTGGCAACCATGAGCCACCAAGCATAACGGCATATTTTCTATCAACAAATTCTTTTTCAAAATCAATTGTTATTGGTTTAACACCTACATCAACTAGCTGTTTAAAAAATTCCAGTG
The DNA here is from genome assembly GCA_029240435.1 of Nitrososphaeraceae archaeon. Taxonomy (GTDB): domain Archaea; phylum Thermoproteota; class Nitrososphaeria; order Nitrososphaerales; family Nitrososphaeraceae; genus JAJNBK01. Next base: position 428 of record JAREAI010000252.1, read on the forward strand.
CTTTGACTCCTTCTGTACTATTATATATTGGAAACCAGTATCTATCTTTTGTTGGATGCCCTTGCCTATTATCAAGTATGTCTCCTCCAAGCATCCATAGAAATGGAAACCATTCATTTGGAGAACCTGGACCACCAACAAGCTCGACGGCTTGTATTTCCTTACCTTTTAATGCATCATTAAGCTTTATTGCAGATTCAATATATCCATCCCAGGTCTTTAATGAGTTAGGATCAACACCTGAATTATTCAAGAGATCCTTCCAATACCATATACTTCTGACGTCTGTCCAGCCCCAGATACCATATATCTTATCGTTATAAACACCCCCGTCCCAATTCGTTTCATACCAATCAGAAGATCTACCCCAACTTTCTGTAAGATTTGTCAGATCTGTTATAAATCCCTTGTCAGCAAATTCTCCGAGCCAGATTTGATCTACTGATATCAGATCAATGGAAGTTCGGTTAGCCATTGTATTTAACATCTGCATCCTAGCATCATTATATTCTAAAGTGGTATAGTTTATCTGAATATCGAGGTCAGGATGTTTTGCTCTCAAATCCTGTAATGCCATTGAAATAAGCATGTCCCACCTCTCTCTTGGTTCGACTAACTGAGCTGTTAATGTAACCTCCTTTTTAGCAAAAGAGGGAATAATAAAATTTGTCGTTGCTAATATACTATTTATTAATATTATTATAACAAAAATAAAGACAAGAGGGAGTCTGTTGTTATGTCTACTGGTGGAGAACTTATCAAAGTTCATTTCAGAAATACTACAGACCTATATTCAGAATAACGAATAATAAAGTTTGTATTCATCTTTTATTTTATAGCAATATCTATATTATAATAATGCCCTAGATTAGGCCATTCTATTAATTTGATTAAGAAGCAATAATTGTTTTCAAATTCTCAACGAAACTATATTACACTTCTCAGAAATACCCGATCGATCTTGCGTGTATAATAATGAGACCCACATAAAATATGTTTGTTTTTTCAATAAAGAAAATGGAATTAGATTAATACTCCTTCGTAAAGCTTGTAAAAGTGTACTAAAATTAGCTGGTATGATATATGTATATATATATATATATATATATTGATCGCCCTGAACCATTTTCAATTTGTGCTTTTGTTTTACTTTTTTCACCTGATGCCGCATCTTTTACAATCTTATTTTTACCACTTAATACTAATGGTTTCATAGGTTCTTCTAGTAATTAGATAGAAACAGCCAAATAATAACCGGATTTTGTTGTTTTTGAATTATTCATAAGTAAGGCTGAATACTTGCCTAGAATTATGATTAAAACAACATTGTAATGAACTTTTATAATAGGAAATCATACAATTGATTACAGGCATGCAATGTATTAAATGGCCTGCAAAAATTATTGTTAGAAACAGTGAAGATAGTAAATGAAAAGGATTTTTCTTGATAACTTAATACAGATAGTTAAACCGATAGAATAATACTGATCTTAACGGATATTTGTTGGAATACATGGATTTCCAACTTTAATATTTTTGCCCCATATAATATCTCTACCTGATGTTTGTACATGTATGCCTGATTAAATTAACCAACAAAGCTTATTGAGAGATGCAATACCTGAATTAATGAGTATTAGAAATGGATAATGATAAATTTATTCTCAATTAATAAAGTGCATATTGTGCCATATATTATGCTGATGATACAAAATAAACTAATGTAATGAAAGAATTTATTTTGGTGTCAAATCATGCATGGACCATCGCAAATGCAATTGTAGGAAGTTAGAAAAAGAATTAAGAGATAATTTACAGGACGCCAAGTAACAATTGTAACAACAACATTTAGACAAGACAGGAGAGAAACAAAAAGATTCACCGATTGTACCAATAGCAGTGAATACAAATAAAAGAAAACTGTGGGAACAAATCGTGTTACCCGAACATTAGAAACTCATGAAAAACTCGTCATTGCTGAAAATTAGTATTAAACAAAGCTGAAGAGGATATAATTTTAAAATGCAGAGATAACATGAATAAAATGCTTGTACAAAACGTCAGATAATATACTTGTCTGATGCTATCTCATACCAAGATAAACATGCAGAAAGGAGATTCTGTGGCGAGAAGGCTTAAGTTTGCTGTTCCCTTTTCATACAGATATTGCTCAAGTTAGAACCGATGGCAAAAAAACATGGTCGTAATCTTTATAGTCATAAGGAACATCCGAAATTAACACATAATGCCTTATATTCCTATGAATTTTTTAGAATGAACTTTTTCTCTACAATACTTGTTTCAAAACTTAAATAATATAATTGTCAACTACATGTCTTTCAAAATCGTCTCTAATGCTTGTGCTACTTGTCCTATTTTTAGACTTTCACTATTATTCTTTATTATACCCGCTGCTGCATAATTATGGCCTCCACCATCTAATCTTCGACCAATAACATCACATTTTATATCTGAGCCTGGCTTTCTCCTTATACTTACTTTTCCATCTGGAGCAAATAAAATCACAAGACTTACCTCTGGTTTCTCTAGAAATATCTTTTCCGACAAAATGCTTTTTGATATTATTCTTGGTGACTCTGTGATGGCTACTTTGTGATTATAGATATTATATATTGTGAGCGATTTCATTGCAGATGATATGGCAGATTCCCTTACTGGAAGGTATTGGTATTCAAAGTCCTCTTGCAACTCCTCATCCCAAAATACACCTTTTGAGGCTTTATTTACTATAGACTGCAATTTTGGATAAGGATTAATTAGGCTACGATAATAGCTAATAAGCTCAGGAAGTGGTGGTAACTTATGTACTGCAGGCAAACGAAAATCAACATTATGTGCGAATTTAGCTATCTTTTCGCATGTTCTTCTATTTTTTGCAAATCTTTCATAAACTAATTCTGCCGTGCATTTCATTTCGTCTTTTGATAAAATCAAAGATGCAAACGACTGCGCTCTTCTTTTTATTTCCTCAGACCAAACATGATGATCTAGCCATACGAAATCCCATCCATAATTTCTTGCATCGATCGCAGCGTCTTCTATAGGCTTGATATCTTCTACATCGTCAATACCTAAATCAGTGATTACAATTGTTCCATTCTTGCTAGATCTAGCCACATTAAATTTGATTATGTTGGCAGCTCTTTCCATGTTTTTTTGTCCGTAGTTTGTAAGAAAAACTAAAGTATCTGGGAAGGCATTCTTTAGAATTGCACCCGAAAACAATCCATCTACATCTTGTTCATGTGTCAAAGATAAAATTCTTTTAGTATTGGTCATTATTCTTCTTTTTTTCTTTTATCTCTACACTACACTATATAATAAATGATAATTACGATACGAGAACCATAAATATAATTATTAAGGAAATCATAATGAAATTTATTTTTCTAGTCATAATGATAAGATCGTTGCAGTCAATTTTCCTTTTAGATTACCGACTATATTATATAGTAGGGGGTTTTTCTCAGTTGTAATATAAGAATTGAATGAGACGAAAATAGTTTTGATATCTGCCTTTTATTGGACAAAATAAGGTTAGCATTTACATATAAGAGAAATTGATTATTTCAATTTTTTTTGCTTACGCAATTAGTTACTATAGAGTATATTTCAGAGGAAGCTCTGTCTATTATTTTTTCCACAGAGTTATTATCATATAAAACGTCAAAGAATTTCAATAGCCACCATCCGTTTCATCATATTATTCTATTATTCTAAAATGAATGATGTATTGTGACAGTTAGGAATGACAACAATGAGACAACTTTTAATGTTGTGAGGTTAGAAATTATATTAGGCATTATCCCGAATTGAGAAATAACAACTTTATTAAATACTAAAAAATAACATAACACGCTCAAGTTTTTATAATCTTCATGACTTCATTCTCCATTAAATTTACCTTTTTGGTTCTTTTAGTTATAGTTAAATATGGCATTTTATCTTGCTTACC
>JAREAI010000253.1:0-4393 GCA_029240435.1 Nitrososphaeraceae archaeon
ATATGTGAAATGATCACAATAAAGCAATTTGCTAATGATTCCCCTGGTTTTGATATTCAGTTTAGGCCTTTCTTTGAAGATTAGATCTATAATACCTTTGGATATATGTATCTCCTATCACTAAGGGAATTTTTAGTCTATAATAGATATATTCAAGAGTATAGTCAAAATATTAATGATAATAACAATCGATACTCAAGGTTTATTGGAGCTTACAATAAATATTTTTTTATTGAAAGGAAATACACTTTTCTTTTCTCTACTACAAGGAAAATAGTCATTATCAAAGCTTTCGGTTCTATCCTTGATGTAATACTGTATGGTTCTTTGTATCCTGCTTTTCTCCTCATAGGAGGAATGCAGATGATGATTATTAATATTCAGGAATTTACAAGCTTGAGGATGATAATACCATGTACATTACTACCTTAGTCAGTAGGAACTGGATGCTTTGCATAATTCTTTACCAGATCTTTTATAAACGTCTCAGCAATAGTATTGTTCTCCCACTCAAAAGGGAAATATGAATATCTATAGAATTACTTTATCTATTGAATCAATGATGATGGCTATCCAGAGCCAGTAACAACAAGAGATGTTAAGAAATTAGAGAATTCGTATGGTAAGGTCATATTAACATGGAATCCAAATGACAATACATTAGCATTTCCGCCGCAAATACAGCAAGTACAACATCCATACATGATTAATTTCACAGTAAAACCAGAGACACATTCAGGAAGCTTCAATCAAACGTTGAAATACTAAAAAGTCTTTCTTTTTTATTTTTAAATAATATTTTCTGACTTTGTACAGCTACAACGACTAACACTATTATAACATAGCGACTCTGATATAAAGCAAAATTCAACGAATCTGAAAGCGGAAATCTTCACTGGCTGATTACTAAGTACCAAAAGGAAATTCGTTTGTACAATCCTCTATTATTTTACTATAATATCAGAATTATGAAGATATGCGATAATAGATAGATTCAATAGCTGTGTATCAGTCCAAAATTAAGAATCAAAGCATTAAGAACTGTAATGGCCTTATCATCTTTAACCACTACAATTACCTATTAAATTGCTTCTGAATTAAGACATATTATTTTATTTATTGTTCTATCTTTATTTTAGTGATACCAAGTATGTTTGTTAAATTTTTTATCATGGTTACTACTACTACTACTCTTATGCCTTAGTTTTTCATAATTATGACTTCTACTTTGGTTATACCTACTACTGCTGCTAGTGCCACTTTGGCCTCTATTTCCATTATATCTTTGTCCGTGTCTTCTGACCCTTCTGTCTCTGCCATATGATCCCTGTTGAGAAATTGGGATAGATATTCCCATTTCATCATTAAGTTTCCGTATTGGTTGTTTGGTGTTTCTCAGAATTCTTTCAAAGTCTTGTATTCTCTGTGGTATTACTAAAGATATAGCTTTACCAGTAGCACCAGCTCTAGCAGTTCTTCCAATTCTATGAAAGTAAATCATAGGATCATAAGGTACATCATAATTGATTACATGACCCACTGCTGGAACATCAATACCTCTTGCAGCAATATCGGTTGCTACCAATACATTATCAAGGCCTTTTCTAAATCTGTTCATTGCAACATTTCTTTCCTTTTGTGAAAGATCACCATGAATTGTAACTAATCTGAATCCTTCATCTTCTAGTTCCTGTGCAAGTCTTTGTGTTCTTTGTTTTGTAGCAGCAAAAACAATTGTTTGTTCTTTATCTCTATTTTCATTCTTAATAAAATTACAAAGATGCTTGAATTTTTCTTTCTCAGGTACTATAAGATAAGATTGCTCTATAGTATCAAGGCTTAACTCTTGTTCGTTTAATCGCACTTCTTTAGCATCCTTTTTCATGTATTCTTGTGCTAATCTTATTATTGGAGGGGGCATAGTAGCTGAAAACAGACAAGTCTGCCTGTTTTCTTCCTTTATATAAAACAGTATAAACTTAATATCATCAATGAATCCCATATCAAGCATTCTATCGGCTTCATCTAAAACAACAAAATTTACTTTATTCAAGTCTATTGACTCTTGCTTTATGTGATCAATCAATCTTCCAGGAGTAGCAACTACTATCTGTGCATGTCTTCTTAACTGATTATGTTGAAGACCAATGCTTTGTCCTCCATATATGGCAACAGTTCTAATGCCAGTATATTTTCCAAATTTATTAATCTCATTTGTTACTTGTACTGCCAGCTCCCTTGTTGGAACAAGTATTAGTGCTTGAATTGGACCATTTCGTCTAATTTTTTGTAATATTGGAAGAGAAAAAGCAGCAGTCTTGCCAGTACCTGTATGTGCTTGACCTACTACATCCGAACCCTTTAAAATAAGGGGTATAGCCTCTTCCTGAATAGGAAAAGGTATTTCAAATCCAATTTCCTTAAGTGCTTTGACTATTTCTTTACTTAATCCTAATTGTTCAAACGTTGTTATTGTCATGATTTTATGTCTAGACTCTCATTGTACTAGATACACCACAAATGCCATAAGTATTCACCATTTTATCCTTTCATACAAATCTTAATTTTTTAGCTTTTATGTTTATTATTCCAAGATGTTAATTAAATCGGTGCCCATATAATGATAACAATCTAAATGTAGATGATGTGCTATGTATTATTACATCATAACATGAACAAATCCTATACTGGTCCTAATATAGCCGATATTTTAGAATTAGTTGAAAGTATTCCTATTAATAATAAACTTGAAGCAGAAATTGGCGCTAAATTTCCTTTAGGGAATAATAATAGAATTGCAGAAAGAGTCGGTTTAGATGAACAGAAAATTAGCTTTAGAGACATTGTAAGTCTTTTAATTGATTTCATAAAAGGAATCTATTCATGAAAATATAAAGCCATCCAGACAGTTAGACGAATTACGTAAAATAGGTTGCACTTATCCAACACAATACCTATTATTTGACTTTTGTTTGGCCGCATTAGAAGGAGATCTTCTTGATGCAAAATTATTTTTAGGACATGCTTTCAATATCATTGGTTTAAGCAACCAACTTAATCTTTTGCTGTCTGCAATTGTATATACTCCATTAACTTCTGAAGAAGAAGTAAGAGAACTTTTGACACTATTGGCGTTGGAAGTTCAGCCTGCAAATATGGAGTCATATCTAGAATTATATGGCAAAGACTTTCAAAATAGACATCAAATATATGAAAATGAAATAATGAAACTAAAATTCTAGAGTATAATTATAAGTAAAGATCCTCTTTTTGCCTGGCTGAAGTGTGATAAATTTGCTTTCCTTCTGTCTTAGCTCCCAGCATTTGTTTGCAGATTCCTTGGCTTTTGGACTTATTTGTTGCATTTCGACCGTCATATTCTATTTCACTTTTGTTTTACAGATAGTCAGCTCCATTATCTTTTTTAAACCACTGACAAAGAATAATGCAGCACAGATAAGAGATCGCAACTAATCACACCTAATCAAATAACAATCCTGTTGTTAACTACTTTAACTGACATGAAAATGAAAGACAACAGAGCATTGAGATCTTTGGTCATTTACAATACACAAAATAAAAAAATGGATATGTGTGTGTTATCTTAACAGGTGCCATTTCTTGTCGAATTACTATTTATGGCTATATTATTGTCATTATAAAACAATTAATTATTAAGGCATAATTTATAATAATAGAAATATTAAAAGAAATAAGTAACGATAAATATTTGTTGAAACTAGCGAACCTATTTGTTGGCAGGGTACATATAAGTATTATTTCTATAATTTTCATCATCGCAATTTCCTATGGCTTACTATTTTACCTGCAAAATATCACTGAACAGGAAGTTAGACATAGTCTTTTTGAGCAAGAAATACAGCGCCAGCAAGAATCTACAAAGAGTATATCAGGACATATAAGCTCAGATTTAAGTTTAGTTATGAATATGCTCGACGGTTTGGCTAATTCTGTTTATTTACAGCAAGGAGACTTCTCTGGTGATGGGACCAAAAAGCTGATGGAAGAGAAATATATTCAATTTAATACCACATTAAACAGACTGTTTATTGTAGATAAAGATGATGTCGTGACTATCAGTTTAGCTCCAAAGCGCTCAGACATTTTTGTCGGTGCTGATTATTCCTTTAGGGATTGGGTAAAAGAGACAAGAAGCAGTCTAAGACCAGTATTCTCTGATGGTTTTGAAAGGCAGGGAATCTACAGAATTTTCATAACATATCCTATAATGAACAGAACCAGCGGTGAATACATTGGATTGTTAGGTACATCGATACCTACTGTACAGTTTTTTGCTCATTACGGAAATGTTGGCAACATCAATTCACAATTCTTGGTAGCATATAACAAAAACGCTACTCTGCTGGCTAAT
>JAREAI010000254.1:0-4378 GCA_029240435.1 Nitrososphaeraceae archaeon
TCCTACGAGATAATTCATGTCTGGGATTCACATAAAAGAGTCTTGGGTGAAGAAATAGTATCGCCTATTGACCTTCCGGCATACCATAGTTCGCATATGGACGGATATGCTGTAAAAGCCGAAGATATAATTCATGCTTCACAGCAAAACCCTGCTGTCCTTAATCTTAGAACAAATCGAATCAAACCAAGAACAGTTCTTAACTTTGATTTGCAAAAACAAGAAGCATTTAGAATTATGACTGGTGGATATCTACCTAAAGGAGCAAATACTGTTGTGCCTATTGAGCAGACATGGTTGGATAACGAAAATAAAGTACAAGTTGTGTCAGCTCTCCCACGAGGATCTTTTGTATATTCTAGAGGTCGTGACGTAAAGAAAGGCGACCAAGTCATGAAAAGTGGTAAAATATTGAGACCACAGGACATGGGCCTTTTAGCCTCATTACATATTACTAAAGTAAAGGTGTTTAGGAAGCCCAAAGTAGCCATAATAGCTACTGGCAGCGAGCTTACCAGCAAACTAGAAAATATCAAATTAGGAAAGGTTCTAGACACTCATAGTCATATAATTTCAGGATTAGTAGAGGAATTAGGAGGATTATCTTTTAGAATGGGCATAACGGCTGATGATATTGCAAAGATACGCCACAAGATAGAAAGTGCCATGCTAAAGTCAATGGATTTGATTTTAACATTGGGTGGATCTTCGGTAGGTAAATATGATTTAGTTGAAGCTGCAATTAATTCCATAGGTAAACCAGATATATTATTTCACGGTGTTAAGTTAGATCGCGGAAGAGTAACTGGATTAGGCATAACTAAAGGTAAACCAATAATTATTATGCCCGGGCCTATCCAAGGAGCTATGAATGCCTTTATAGTTTTTGCTTATCCTATACTGAGATTGTTGTCTGGTCAATTGAATAGAAAACCATTATCGATTCTTTCTACTTTGACTGAGGAATGGTATGCTCGTAAGAAATTTTCTAACTTTACAAAGATAATATATGTGAATATAAGAAATCAACGAAATGGAGAATTTGAAGCTGATCCCATCATGGGAGAAACTGAAACTATGACGATACTTACTAAATCTAATGGCTATATTATAGTAGATGAGAAAACAACGCACATCAAAGCTGGAGAGAAAGTTAAAGTCCAGTTATTACCCGGCCTTTCATACACTAACGATCAGTTTGAACTATCGTAATTTCCTATGTATTATAAAAAAATCTAGAAATGCTTTATTAACAAAACAACTTATCTTATGCAAGTCTAGATAGTTAGGCAAATGCTAGATTCTTACTTTTACAATTAAGGTTAGAGTATCTTAAACTAGCAACTTAATTGTAAGATTAATTGCTGCAACTGCAACTATTGCTCCAATAATCATTCTTATTTTATCATGATCAAATCTGAATGCACCAAGTCTCGATCCTATAATACCTCCAGCTAATACTACAGAAGCCAAAGGAAGTAAAAAGTAAAGATCTAATGGTTTACTTATTGATTGTGCCGCAAATCCACTGATAGAATTTGTTAATATAAATAAACTTGCAGTTGCTGCTGATTGTTTAGGATTGGCTAGACCAGTTAAGATTAACAATGGTGATAACCATATTCCTCCTCCAATACCTATGAGACCAGCCACACTTCCTAATAGAGCCCCTATTGGAATACCAATAATTGCCATTTTTATATAATTGAGATTTGTTGATCTCTTCGTCTCTGATTCCTGCTGATTCTTTGTTGCTCTTTTAGAAGTCAGGAGAGCAGCAGATGCAGCAAAAAGCGTTATTATAAAAATTATTGTAAGAGTCTTTTGTGGAAGTATTATCTGACCAGTATAAAACGCAAATGGTATTGAAGACAAAAATGGCAGGCTTAACTTTGGAGAAAAATATTGAGCCTTTATATAACTCAAAAATGCCATGCAAGACACAATTATATTTAATACGAGTGAAATTGGTGGTACGCTGAATATGCTAATTCCAGCAAGAATTAGAATAGCAGTATAGCTACTTGCACCACCAAAACCAACACTAGAATAGACAAAACTTATTGCAAAGAATAATGGAACAAGTACTAATAGAGTCAGGTCATTCATTGACTAATCAATGACCTTTTCCCTCTAACATGTTGAAGATGTGCAATATTCCTGGAAACATAGAATTTAGAGATTGCGAAACAGCTTTTGTACTGCCAGGAAGGTTTACAATTAATGTTCTTCCTCTAACTCCTGCTATCCCTCTGGAAAGCATTGACAAGGGTGTCCTTCGTTGTCCATAAGATCTGAGTGTTTCTGCTATTCCAGTTAGTTCCTTTTGTATAATTTTTTTTGTTGCATCAGGAGTATTGTCACGTGGACCAACACCAGTTCCACCACTCGTTACAATGACATCGGGCTTTAGTTCATCGCAAAATCTCTTTAATTCAGATTCAATCGTGTCAATATCATCAGCTATTATCTTGTATTCTATAATATCAAACCCATTTTCCTTTAGCTTATTAATTATAATCTTTCCTGATTTATCATCCTTCTCTCCTCTAGAGTCACTAGTAACAAGTACAGCTGCTTTGAACTCTCTTACGTGCCTTTCATGGAAATCCTTTGTACCGCCGTGTTTTTCTAACAGTTTAACTGACTCAATTGATATTGATTCATCTATTGGTTTTAACATATCATAAATTGTCAGCGAAGCAACACAAGCAGCAGTCAGAGACTCCATTTCTACACCTGTCTTCCATACCGTTTTTACCTGTACTTTGATCTCAATACAATAATCATCTTTTAACAATACATCTACTTTTACGTCATCTATTGGGATGGGATGGCAATATGGTATTAGATCAGAAGTTCTCTTTGCAGCCATGGTTGCTGCAATTCTTGCGGCATCAAAAATGTCGCCTTTTGGTGATTTACCTTCTTTAATTAATTTTGATGTTAAAGGAGATATTCTTACAACTGCCTGTGCAGTTGCTAGTCGTAATGTATCTGATTTGTCAGCAACGTCAAACATACCTCCTCCGCCACCAGACATTACTTCTTTTACCACCCTTACTTCTTAACAGAAGGTAATGCGCCATCTTTCCATGTTGCTGTTCCTGAATCTGATATTTCTTTCTTCCATATAGGCGTCCTCGTTTTTATGCTCTCGATAGTATATCTACATGCTTCAAAAGCATCTTGACGGTGTTCGGTAGATATAGAAATTGCTACGCTTATTTCATTGACCTTGAGGTTGCCAATTCTATGTATTGCAACAAATTTTTTTACACACCACTTTTTCGATACCTGATCTTCAATTTCTGATAATGTATTTTCTGCCATTTTTTCATATGCCTCGTAATAAATTTCAGACACTTTTTTTGTGTCATTATGATCTCTTACAGATCCTATGAATAGTACTGTTGCACCAGCAGATGAATCTTCAGAACTTGCTAATATCTTAGAAATATCAATTGGTTCTTGAGTTATGGAGATCATATATTATTATCAGCTAACCTCCACTAATAGGTGGCAGAAGCGCTATTTCATCAGATGATGTTATAGTGGTATTAGCAGTATTGGTTGTGGATTCATCGGCTATTTTATAATTAATTGCAAATACAAATGGGATCTGTGCTAGCTTTGGATAAGTTTGCAAAATTCTTTTTCTAAGCTCCGTAAATGTTATTTTTGTCTCTTCTCTAAATTCTAATATTATTTCACTATTTCCTCCCCCTACTATCTCTTTAGCTGACGCAAATAACTTTATCCTTATGGCTGTTACATCAACTTTCTCATTGGTCGTCGTCATGATAATTAACCACCTATTGTGTGCATTGCGTTTAATGATGGTTTTAGTGTATTTGTCTTTATAGACTTAATTATGCCTTCAGGTTTTTTCTTTATATTTTCAATCAATTGTTTTTTAATATAATATTCGGACTTTCCACTGCGTAACATGCTTCTAAGATCATATCCTGGATTCTCAAAAAGACAAGTTAATAGTCTACCATCAGAAGTTAACCTAATTCTGTCACAATTACCACAAAAAGGTTCAGTAATAGAGGGAATAAATCCTATTGTTCCCTTGCCATCGACAAAGGAGTAAAGCATTGCCGGATCTGTATTATCGGGGATATTACTATCATCATCATCATTATTATTATTGTGATAGTTATCCAAAGGTACAATTTCACTTATGTTCTTTATTATTATTTCAACAATTTCTTTCTTACTAAAAACCAAGTTTGGCTGCCATATTCCACTGCCATCTAATGGCATAAATTCGATAAATCGTATAGTATATCCACTATTTCTTGCAAATTCAGCAAAATCTACAATTTCATCATCATTCCAACCTCTTATTACTACTGTGTTTATTTTTATC
>JAREAI010000034.1:0-13294 GCA_029240435.1 Nitrososphaeraceae archaeon
GGCAATTAATATTATTGACGAACAACTACGATCTAGCCCAACTTATTTAGAATGGTTAAAGACTCAGAGATGGGATGGTAAATTGCCTCTAGTAACAGGGGGAGGAGGCGGAGGCACAGGAGGTACTACTCCATTTATACAGATTCCGACTGGTGGGTCTGAAGGAGGAGGAAATGCAAGTGCTACTACATCGAGATGAACTGCCGATTAAACAATAGAACATATGAGAATTAATTACATCAATATTTTATGTAGTATCATTTTTCCTTTTGTTCTTTGTTCCTTTGCGAATTCTTTACATTAATTCTAATATGATCAATTATAATGGACAAAGGAGTTCCTGGACCAAAGTTCCCTGTTATGCCTTCTTTTTCTAGAATTTTTTTATCACTTTCAGGTATAACGCCTCCGCCTACAAGCAAAATATCATTTATACCCCTTTCTTTTAATATACGTGCAACCTTTGGAAACAATGTTAAATGTGCTCCGTTGAGTAAACTCATAGCGACAGCATCTACGTCTTCGTCAATCGCCGTCCTTGCCACTTGCTCAGGCGAACAAAATAGGCCTGAGTAAATAACCTCCATACCCGCGTCTCTCAGAGCCCTGCAGATTACCAGCGCTCCTCTATCATGACCATCAAGACCCAACTTAGAGACAAGAACTCTTATCGGTTTTTGTTGTCGTTGTTGTTGTTGATCTTGTGTTGCCATCTGCTTAGATAAAGACAATTTGGGTTTAAAATCTTTGTTCTTTGCTGTATAATATTGGATGTTTACCTTATAGATTCTGAATTATGATAAATTACTCCAATGCTATATCATCATTTCAATAAATTAAATATAATAAAAAGTATAAGTCTTATAGGATAATTAAATATTGGCAATAGAATCATACTACCACTTAATTGATCGATTATTGTCTCTCATAAAGAAAAGTAAAATTACAAACAGTTCGAATCTCTATAAGGCGCAGAAAGCGCTTGTACATGATGTACAAAAATTTGTTTATAGACTTGTACATAGCATCTTTTTTTTGCGACCTCTCAAAAAGTTAATTGTTAGAAAGAAATAGACTTTAAGCGTTCAATGAATACAGCAGTAGTAGTAGCAGTAGCAACAGAAAAGAAAACAGCAGCGTAGGGTTAACAAAGAAGCGGCAGCAGACGAAGAGATTATTACTTAACAACAGTATATTATATTGATTTTATTTTACACTTTGCTGTTTATTATATATATATATATATATATATATATATATATATTATATTGATATTTAGATGCTCAGTTTAAGCCCTTGCCTTGTTTTTTTACAAATAATTGAGTTTACAGAAAGGAATGATTTAGAAGACTCGGATCTACTGTCGAGAGACTTGTAGATGCATTTGTACATATAATGTGTTACATACCAATCAGCCGGCCGCTAACTAACAGAAATATCCTTTCAATTCAGAAACTACGTGCCACATTGACTATACATCATAAGGTACAGATAACCTCTTAACAGAGCCAGGAGGGATAATCGTATTGATTTAATTATATCTAATAAATTTACCCTATTCATAGTCTCTACGAGAACTATTTAATATTGACAAAATATCACTAAAGGGAATATGCTTCCAATTGTTAAGGGGATTTTAGAAGGCGAAAGACGTTCGTTGTCTAGAGCTATTTCTATTATTGATAATAATGAGCCTGATTCGAAAATTATTTTGAAACAAATATTTAATAAAACCGGCAATGCTAAAACATTAGGCTTTACTGGTCCTGGAGGAGCAGGCAAAAGTTCACTTATCGGTAAATTAGTCCCAGAACTGCAGGCTATGGGATATAAAATGGCTATACTCGCAGTTGATCCTACTAGTCCTATTACAGGTGGAGCTATCTTAGGGGACAGAGTCAGGATGCAGAATGTTCTAGAGGATGATACTCTCTTTATGCGCAGTATGGCATCAAGGGGTGCTATGGGAGGGGTTTCACACTCTCTTCGTAATGTGATCAGGGTGTTGGACGCAGCTGGTTATGACCTTATAGTTATAGAAAGCGTTGGAGCAGGACAGCTAGAAATAGAAATCTCTAAGGTTGTAAATATGACTGCAGTTGTGTTTACGCCAAATACAGGCGACAATGTTCAGGCAATAAAAGCAGGCTTATCAGAAATAGGCGATCTCTATATTATTAATAAAGGAGATTTAGCGGGAGCAACTTCCTTATTCCACTCTATTTTAGATTTAATAGGAAACACAGAGAGAAAACCAATCGTAATAAAAGCCTCAGCAAAGACTGGAATGGGGATAAAGGAATTAGCACATATTATTGATAAATTGTTAAAGGCTGGAATAATGCATTATAAAGAGAAAGAGAAAAAAATGATTGAATCAGAATTAAGAGATATGGTTTTAAATATGATTGAAGAAAAAGTTTCATATATGTTAATCTCGAATGAAAAATATAGTGATTTCATTGAAAAATTAATAAGCAAAAAAGTTGATCCATATTCTGTTGCTGAGCAATTAGCTGATGAGATATTGAGGTGAATATCAAATTATGCCCGTAGAACCAATTAAAACAGATTCAGGAATCCCGGTAAAAAGAGTTTATAATAAGAAAGACTTATCCAAATTCGATCTATTAGAAGAGGAACCTGGAAGATTTCCCTATACGCGTGGACTTTATCCAAACATGTATCGCGAACGTTTATGGACAATGCGGCAATATAGTGGGTTTGGGAGTGCAGAAGAGACAAACAATAGGTTCAAATACTTGTTAGATCGCGGACAGACTGGCTTGTCCTTGGCCTTTGACTTGCCTACTCAGACAGGAAGAGATTCAGACGATCCTCAATCCGAAGGTGAAGTTGGAAGAACTGGAGTAGCTATCAGTTCAATTAAGGATATGATGACGGGTTTTCAAAACATACCTCTTGATAAAGTTAGTACTTCTATGACAATTAATGCGACTGCGTCAATACTTCTTTCACTTTATATTAGTATTGCAGAATCACAGGGAGTATCGCCTGTTGATCTTAGAGGTACAACTCAAAATGATATACTAAAAGAATATATCGCGAGAAATACCTATATTTATCCTCCTAAGCCTTCTATAAGACTTATCGGAGATATGATACAGTACTGTTCAAAAAATGTTCCACAATGGTATCCTATTAGTATATCTGGTTATCATATGCGGGAAGCAGGATCGAATGCTATCCAAGAATTAGCTTTTACTTTTGCCAACGCTATTGAATATATTGAAATGTGCATTGAAAGAGGATTGCGAATAGATGATTTTGCTCCCAGATTATCATTCTTCTTCTGTTGTACGATGGAGTTCTTTGAAGAAATAGCTAAATTTAGAGCCGCAAGGCGTATCTATGCTAAAATTATGAGGGACAAGTTCCATGCCAAAAACGCAAAATCATGGCATTTGCGTTTTCATGTCCAGACTAGTGGTGAATCATTAACTGCTCAGCAAGTTGATAACAACATTGTTCGGGTTACAACTGAGGCGCTCGCTGCAGTCTTGGGTGGATGTCAATCTCTACATACTAATTCAAGGGATGAGGCATTAGCCTTACCTACAGAAGAATCTGTCAAGATTGCACTTCGAACTCAACAAATCATCTCAACAGAAACTGGCGTTGTCAAGACAGTGGATCCTATGAGCGGTTCTTACTATGTTGAATATTTGACAAATAGGATAGAAGAAGAAGTTGATAAATACTTGAAGAAAATCAATCGTATTGGTGGAGCTCTGGCAGCTGTTGAAAAAGGCTATTTTCAAGACGAAATTCGCAAAAATGCTTATCAATTGAAAAAGGATATCGATGAAAAAAAGAGAATTATTGTAGGCGTTAACAAATTTCAAGATCAGCACAGTGTTGAACCAAATCTAAATGCTATGGATACAGAAATCGAAAGAAGACAGGTCGCTAGGTTAAAGGACCTCAAAAGTTCTAGAGACAAGATAAAGGTTGATCACGCTATTTCAGCATTGAAAAAGGCTGCAGAAAACCAGGATGATAACTTGATGCCACATATTATTAATGCAGTAAAGAGTCATGTTACTCTTGGAGAGATAAGTAATACTTTTGTGCAGATATTCGGAAGATATGAACCTAAGGTGTCATTTTAAATTACATTATTTTATACAATCACCTTGTCTTTACGAACAAATACAAAGTCTCAAAGTGTTAAGCATTTAACATATATACTTTCAAGTATCTTCTTGATGAGAAGATAGGTTAGATCAATGCATTATCAGATGCTAACATTGCTTCGCATATAATGCTCTGAGATTGTGTCGTATCTTGTCGCGCAATTGTCTTAGTTATAATGTCTATAAATACATAGATATTCATGAAAAGATGAAAATTTGATTCAGAACAGGCGACACACCCATAAAAACAATAGGCTTCCTATATCTTGAGGATCTACATTCTCAAGCAGGTCTATTTGTAAATTAGACACTTTTGACTTTTTCTTCTCTCACTAACTTTTGTACTGACCTGTTGTCTACTTTCTAAATTATAAATGTAATATTTTTATATCTCTAAATTGCAAAAGAAATCGTTGTGTTTTGACGCATAATTTTATATGGTGAATAGAAATGAGAATAGATCATATTGCGATAGCTGTTAACAGTGTCGATGAAGCACTGAAAGATTATCAAAGTGTTTTAAATATAGATCGACTTGAATTTGAAGTTGTACCAAATGAAAAAGTGAAGGTCGCTATGCTTGAGCTGGAAGATACGAGAATAGAGCTCATGGAGCCTACTTCTCCTGATAGTCCTATAAAAAAATATCTCAATGACCGGGGCGAAGGTATACACCACATAGCCATCACTGCTGACGATATCGAAAAAGATGTTGCAAAAGCTTCAGCAAAAGGAATGAAAATGTTAGGCGGATTACGTTCTGGTTCCTATGGCAGGAGGATTACCTTCATCCATCCAAAGTCTTTGCATGGTGTGTTGACCGAGTTATGTGAAGCACAACAAAAAGAATGAATATCTATATCATTTTGCACCATTTAGGATAACATTTTCCTATTTTTTAACTATATTGAATATGAAGTATAAGATAGTGTTTTATTATACAGATAAACCTATGTTCTCCGCATAATAGGTACTAAACGTTGTTATCCTTATGTTTTGCCACCTTAATGTAATATATAATATTTGTATAGGATAATTAATATCCAGTATTTGTATACTATACAGTAAGAGAATGGTTAATAATTGTGCTATTTGTGATTCAAAATTTGCAAATAAGGAATGTTATTTTTGTCAAAGTAAAATATGCTCTTCCTGTATAGCACCATCAGATATAACAGGAAGATATACTACAAAATGTATTAACTGTGATAGAAATAAGATAAATAAAATCAGTCTTCTTAGTGTAATTAGAAGAAATAAGATTATCATAGCCATTCTTCTAGGATTCTGGATCTTTACTGTTTATCCAATTCCTTTTTTACAAATGCTTGGTTATAATATTCCTGCAACTGCATTTCAACCTGTTCTTATTACAACTGCCATCATGGTTATTCCATTTATTTTCATGTTTATTGCATGGCAGAGAAGAGGTTCTTAACATTGTAGATGAATAGAAATAATTAAATCAGTTTCTTCCATACTGAATTAACAACGCAAGAGAATATCGAGATTTAATATAAATAATATTTAACTAGATTTGTGAACTCTTTTGTACTGAGTTCTCCTCCAATGTCTTTTGTTTTTTTATTATCTTTCAGCAAGCCAACTATAGAATCTTCAATTCGTTTACCTTGTTTAAGAGCATCTTTGTCATTATTCTTGTAAGCTAACCATTCAAGCATCATTTTTGTTGATAGCAAAATCGAGGAAGGATTTGCGATGTTCCTTCCTGCAATATCAAATGCTGCACCATGAACTGGTTCAAATAACGCGAAATCATCGCCTATATTGGCGGCCGGTCCCATTCCAAGACCTCCGACTAGTTGTGCTGCTTCATCTGATAGTATATCGCCGAAAAGATTGGTAGTTAAAATAACATCAAATTCTTCAGGATTTCGAATCAACTTCATCGCACAAGCATCGACATATAGTTCACTATATTCTATGCTCGGATAATTATTAGCTACCAATTTACATGTCCTTGCAAATAAGCCGTCGCCTTTTCGCATAACATTTGCTTTATGAACTGCTACAACTTTCCGTTTATGGTTTCTAAGAATAGACATCTGGAAAGCATAGTCAGCGATTCTTCTCGATGCTCTTTCCGAAGTTAGCCTAAGCGAAATAACAGTATTCTCGTCAGCGTAAAACTCCCATCCTAGGTACAAGTCTTCAGTATTTTCTCGTACAGTCACTAGATCGATGTTATTAGAAAAAGTCGTGATGTTAGGAAATGATTTTGCTGGCCTGACATTTGCATAAAGATCAAACAATCGTCTTAAGACAATGATCACATCTGCAGCGCTTTCTCCTACAGGACCTTTCAGACAGGCGTCAGATTTTCTTATTTTATCCACCGTTGAATCTGGTAAGGCTTTGCCAAATTTTCTAACTGCATTATCTCCAGCAAAAACTTCATCTATGGTGAATTTTGTGTTAGAATTATCATTTATAGTCTCTAATATAGTCTTTGCAGAGCAAGTCAGATCTGGACCAATTCCGTCACCGATGATAAGTGTAATATTATACCTTGACAATAAGCCTTTATCCTTTAAATTATACGAATATGAAGCTTAGTTTTTGGTATAAAGAACTCTCCGGAGCATTATTTTATTTATCGCATCCATCATAGCTTGAACTGAGGCAATGACTACATCTTCCCCTGCCTTTCTTGCGGAAACGATATTGCCATTTTTATCTTCTACTTTAATAACAACCTCTGCCAAGGCGTCTGAACCACCAGTAATAGAATCGAGTTTGTATTCACGTATTTTAATATTAGCCATCTCCACTGCGATCTTTTGGATTGCTTTCAATGCAGCGTCAACTGGTCCGACGCCTATTTCAGAGGCAATAAAATCTTTACCCTCGGTATTAAGTCTGACCACAGCTGTTGGGATGATATTCATTCCAGTCACGATATGAAAATCATAGAGCTTAAACTTTTCTTCAAATTTATTATTATTCATAATCTCTCCAGCAATGGACAAAAGTTCTGCAGTTGTTATAGACTTTCCTCTGTCTGCAAGTTTTTTCTGTTTTTCGACAATATGATGAAGCTGCCCTTCAGTTGGTCTAATGCCAAAGTCTTCTAACATCGCTCTAATTCCATGAGCACCAGCATGCTTTCCTGCTTGAAGCCATCTTTTTCTTCCTACGATCTCTGGACTAATAGGTTCGTAAGTGAGAGGATTGTTTAAGATGCCGTGTGTATGTATGCCAGACTCATGGCCAAAAGCATTCTCACCAATTATTGCTTTGTTTGGCTGAACGATGATTCCCATTTTATTAGACACAAATTTTGACGTCTCATAAAGCAATTCAGTTTTGATATTGTGTGTTTTATTAAATAAGCATTGAAGTGCCATAACAAATTCCTCTAATGATGCATTTCCTGCTCTCTCTCCTAGTCCATTAATTGTTACATGAGCGCAATTAGCACCTGCATTAATCCCCGCTATTGAGTTAGCTACTGCTAGTCCAAAGTCGTCATGACAATGCATGCTGATAGCCAATTTAGTAGCTGATTTAACATCGTTTACAAGTTCAGCGATATATTGAGGAGTTGCATAACCAACAGTATCAGGGATATCAAGCCTATCTGCACCTGCGATCTCGACTGCTTTGAAGATTTCCTTTAAGAAATGCTTATCAGATCTCGTAGCATCCTCTGCGGAAAATTCTACCTTCATGCCATGTTTCTTTGCGTATTCTACTGCCCAGATCGATTTTTCTAGAACCTGCTCACGTGTCATCTTTAGCTTATATTGCATATGAATATCAGAAGTAGCAATAAAGGTATGGACATAGGTAAGGTTGCATTTTATAGCAGCATCGATGTCAGCCTGCACTGTACGAGCTAAACCACATATCTCTGCTTTTAGTCCTTGCTTTGTTATGTTTGTTATTGCTTCCATTTCTCCATGAGAAACAATTGGAAAACCTGCCTCAATAATATCAACGCCTAAATCGTCTAGTTTGAAAGCGATAGCAATTTTTTGCTCTGGGGTAATAGATACACCTGGTGTTTGTTCACCATCTCTTAACGTAGTATCGAAAATCTTTATTCTATCTTTTAAATCTGACATTAAGAGTATGCACCTCTCGGAAGGGCCAAAACACCCGTTCTTGCCAATTGGATTATTCCGAAATGATCAACAAGATTCTTAAATGCTTCTATTTTGTCTGGCGTACCAGTAAGTTCTACAGTAATAGTTTCTTTACCTATATCGAGTATATTTGCCCTAAAAACAGATGCGAAATTCGTTATCTCCATCCTAGTAGTAGGATCTACTGCTCTCATTTTAATTAAAGCAAGTTCCCGATAAACAGTTCTTTCTATATCAAGAACTTTTACCTCTACAACATCAATTAGCTTTCTAAGCTGTTTCACCAACTGATCTAATGTCTTTTCGTCGCTTTCTGTTGTAATAGTCATTCTTGAAAGATCGGCTTTTTCAGTCGATCCAACGGTAATGCTTTCGATGTTAAAATTCCTTGCCCTAAAGAGATTAGTTATTCTAAACAGAACACCCGGCTTGTCTTCTACCAGGGCAGAAATTATATACCAAGTTTTGTCCTCGACATTTGATATATTCAAGGATGAAGAAGCAGCCGCAGGTGTAATTATCATGATTTAATTCATGACCCCGTAATCATGTCCTTAAGTCCAGTTCCTGGTACAACGAATGGATAGACATCTTCTTCTGGATCTATGGATATATCAATAACAGTGGCGACATCGGTCTTCAGAGCTGTTATTATTGCTTTTTCTAACTCCTGCAATGACTGAACTTTTATTCCCTCAGCGCCATATGCTTCGGCTATCTTTGCATAATCAGGACAGCTATGCTGATGTACCCCCATATATCTTCTATTATAAAATGTCCGTTGCCACTGAGCTACCATTCCTAGCATATAATTATTCATTAAAAAAACAATTACTGGTAAATTATCAAGGACAGAGACTGCAAGAGAATTCTCTGTCATATTAAATGAACCATCGCCTGCGATGTCAACGACTGGCACATCTGGCATGGCTGCTTTCGCTCCTATAGATGCAGGGAATCCAAAACCCATTGTTCCTAGTCCGGTAGAACTAAAGAAAGTACCTGGAGAAATAACATCAAAATGCAATGATGTCCACATTTGACATTGTCCTACTTCAGTAGTAGCAATCGCCTTTATAGGTAATATTTCTCTAAGTTTTTTTAATGCTTTCCTGGCTGTTAGGTCTCTCGGAAAATCCTTAATGCTTTCAGCATAATAATTTACCAATTCGGCTCTCCTCTTTAACCATGGATAGTCTGCATTTTTTTTTACTATTTTTTTTGAAAGCATCTTTACAATCGTTCTCAACGAAGATTTAACATCACCTACCACTGCAACGTCAACAGATTTGTTTTTACCAATTTCGGCGGGATCAACGTCCATATGAATGATGTTCATTCCTTTTCCGAATTCATCGTATCTTCCAACAGATCTATCAGAAAATCTCGCTCCAACAGCTAATATACAGTCTGCTTCAAGGATGATTTTATTTGCTTCTGGATGTCCATGCATTCCTATAGGACCCATTGCCAGGGGGTGGTTTTCTGGAAAGGCTCCTTTACCTTTAAAAGTCGTCACTACAGGACTCATTAACAATTCTGCCGTAGCCTGTAGTTCGGAGAATGCGCCAGACAAGATAATTCCTCCGCCGGCCATAATGATTGGTCGCTCTGCCTTTAATAATATCTCCACTGCCTTTCCTACCTGTGATAGATCTGCATCAATGATGGGATTGTAGCCACGTACCTTGATAAGATCTGGAAACCTCATATCCGCAGAAGATTGCTGTACATCTTTTGGGATATCAATAAGAACAGGACCAGGTCTTCCACTCTGGGCTATATAGAATCCCTTTTTCACCATCTCTGGGATCTCCTCAGCAGCCCTTGGTTGGAATGCATATTTAGTACAAGGATTGGCTACACCAATGATATCGGTCTCCTGGAATGCATCTTTTCCTATCATGGCTAATGGTACCTGACCTGTTACTGCAATCATAGGTGAGGAATCAGCATAGGCTGTTGCTATTCCTGTAATCAAATTAGTCGCTCCCGGTCCTGAAGTCGCAAAGCATACTCCTGCCTTCCTCTTAATTCTCGCGTAGCCGTCTGCCATATGAGCGGCAGATTGTTCGTGTCGGACAAGTATATGCCTAAGATTTGCATCTACAAGAGCATCATAGATGGGCAAGTTAGCTCCTCCAGGAAGTCCAAAGACTATGTCTACACCTTCTTTTTCTAGAGCATAAATCAGCGCTTTTGCGCCAGTCATTTCCACCATATATATCTATTCACCAATATGTTTTCTAAACAAACGCCCTGCTAAAACGGCGGGAGCGCAGAGCTTGATTCACGGGACTAGTTGATGCAGTAACAGGATAACAGATTTATCTTTAACCTGCAACTGCGAACTTGTTAATGTAAACTCTCCACCGTTGTTAGGAGACATTCTTCATAGAATGCAATGGTATAATTAATAAAGTTTTGCCAATTAATAGTGATAATTAACATACATGCTAAGAAATTTTTTGTGCTTGTATGTTATAATACTACATGAGGATTAGACTTATCTATAGATTTCTTGATGTCAATATAGATTTGTATATATATGGGATGACGTGTTAGCTCAGTAGTTTAAATAATAACATTAGATTTGATATCATGTGATTTTCTACAAAATCGCTTTAATCAAGATAATATTTGAGAGCCACACAAACTATTGGCAATCTTTTTTGCCTTGTAATTAAGCATGATGTTAACATGGCATAAAATAATTAAATACTCGCCTTCGTTTGAACATCAGATAGATTTAATTTCTTTTTCTTCTTCTTTTTCTTCTTCTTCTTCTATCTGTCTTTCTTTTTCCTTAATAAATACTTGATAAGCTTGTTTTACATCCAAATTGTTGTGCACAATTGACCTAATGGATTTTATCATAGCGACAGCATAATTTGACTGCCAAATATTTCTACCCATATCGACCCCAGTGGCTCCATGTTCTATCGCCTCGTAGGTTAATTTCAATGCGTCAATTTCATTTGGCAATTTCTTGCCTCCTGCAATAATTACAGGAACTGGGCAGCCTTCCACAACTCTTTCAAAATTCTCACAATAGTACGTCTTGACGAGGTGCGCCCCTTGTTCAGCAGCGACTCTACATGCTAAGGCAAGATATCTAGCATCCCTTGTCATTTCCTTTCCCACTGCAGTAACTGCCAGAACAGGTATACCGTATTTTTCGCC
Organism: Nitrososphaeraceae archaeon; assembly: GCA_029240435.1. Taxonomy (GTDB): domain Archaea; phylum Thermoproteota; class Nitrososphaeria; order Nitrososphaerales; family Nitrososphaeraceae; genus JAJNBK01. Next base: position 11,450 of record JAREAI010000034.1, read on the forward strand.
TTCATCTACTAATCGCGACAAGCTTGCAAGTGTTTGATGCTCATATTTACTTCCAACAAAAATTGAAACAGCAAGACAGGTGGCATTAAGTTTGATGGCTTCTTCTATAGAAGTTGTTATGGTCTCATTGGAAAGGTCTTCCCCAACAATGCTTGTTCCTCCAGAGACGCGGAGAACTATTGGAACTTCAGTGCTAGGATTTACAGATGTTCTTAAAATGCCTCTTGTAATCATTAATGAGTCAGCAAAAGGCAGCAAGGGCTTGATTGTTTTATTTGGAATCTCCAAACCGTCCGTTGGACCCAAAAAATAACCATGATCAACTGCAAGCATCACACAACGGCCGTCTCCTGGACGAATGATCTTAGATATCCTATTTTTCATGCCCCAATCCATGCTACTAATTCTTTTTGACATTATACTTTTTTATTATTTATGTCTTTTTTCTATTCATTCATAACAACTACTTTCATTGCGTCGTTGGCATTATGCGCGCACTTTATTGCCTGTGGTGTATCATCAATTTTAAAACGATGAGTTATCAAACTCGTAATATCGATACGTTTTTCAGCAATTAATTTTAACGCCTGATTGGTTTCAATTTCAGATGCACCATAGCTAGGAATCAAAGTTTGCTCGTTTGAATATAAATTATTCAAATCATAAGAAATACTGGATCCCTTTGGTGGTACGCCAAAAAGTAGTATTCTGCCCCCCCTTCTTGTGAGTTCAAATGACTGCAGTAGTGCATTCGTATTTCCAGTGGCAACTATAGTGATGTCTGTTCCTGTGGCGTTTGTGGATTCTTGAATTTTCTTGATGAAATCTTTATCAATCAGGGAATTATAACTTTTGATTTCATGATGTTTCTTTGCAAAATCTAATCTAAACTGATTAATGTCAATTAGGAAAATTCTCCCTGCGCCAAATACCTTCGCAAGGAGCGTGTGCGTCATACCAGCTGGACCTGCTCCCAAAATTGCAACATCATCACCTTTATGGAAATTGCACTTTGCAAGTGCTTTTAGACAACACGCCACAGGCTCTATCAAAGACGCTTCATCATATGAAACATTATCTGGAAGCTTTATGAGACCACCTCTAGAAATATTCCATTCAGGAACCAGAATTTGTTCAGATAGCCCACAAGGATCTATATTACTGCTTTGATACCTATTGCACATCGTATAGTCTCCATGAAGACAATAATGGCATGAATAACATGGGACATGGTGGTGAATAAATACACGGTCGCCAGGAGCAAAACCGTTTACCTCCTTTCCTATTTGCATAATTTCACCTGCAATTTCATGTCCGAGCCTTGCAGAACTCATACCGTACTGACCATAAACTTTCTCCAAGTCGGATCCGCATAAGCCGCATGTACGCATTTTAACGATTAGATCTCCATCGCTTAGTTTTGGAGTCGGCACTTCGTCAACTAAAACCGAGTTTTGACCTTTAACAAAGACTGCCTTCATCAACCGTTCTTGTGGGTGCTTCTATAAAATATATGCTAAAGAGAGATCGCATTTGTCATATTTTGTTATTTTATGTTGAGTTACATTTAAAGATATTATCTTTACAAATCAAGAGCTGTTTACTAAACAATTTTCAAGTAGTTAGCTGCGATGTATCAGTTCTTATAAATCTGATTGAAGCATCTTAGAACTTCAACTTTTATTATATTACTAATCTCATATGTGTCTATAGTACTGCGTGTCATATTATTTAGAATATTTATGGGGTTTCTTTTTAAAAATTCTTTTACAACCGTCGCAGCAAAAGTAATAGGTTTTATTTTTGTGGTTATGTATTATTGCAAGCTTTTGGTCCATTTCAATA
>JAREAI010000255.1:0-4728 GCA_029240435.1 Nitrososphaeraceae archaeon
ACTATAACCTTAATAATGGAAGATCACTTAGGAAACAACTTGATGATGCAGCATCAAAAGGTGCTGTTCTAACTGTGATAGTGGGACCTGAAGAAATTGAGAAAGGAGAGGTAACAGTGAGGTCAATGGGTGATGGCACGGAGAGTAAACAAAAAGTAAACGAATTGGCAAAAATCTTGGATAAAATGTTTCATTAGATCTGTATCATTCCACTGCTCTTCATTTTTGTAATTCCTGTTGCCTTTTTATCATAAACATTTCTGACTACTAGATCCGGCGGTTCATAACTGACGTATATGTCACCAACTTCTAGATCTTGTATATTGTAGTTGATTTGAATATGTTCCTCCTTGATACCATTTTCTACTAATTTTTTCTTAGCCTTATTAACTATTTCTTCATCAGAAGTGTTGGGAGCCAGAAATACCTTACCTTTGTATTCTATCGGCATATATCTGTATGTTGGTATAGATAACTAAAATAGGTTAACGAACTTGATATATTGTTGAGAAAATTACCTTTAGATTATCCATCCGCTACTAAAGAGAGCATTATAACATAGCTGTATTTCCTATATATGTGTAGAGAGGATAAACAATATTGCTCTATTATTGCTATTGCAGAGGAAGTGGCAGAGTCAAATCAATGATATCATTTCGTATAATTCAAAAAATTCTAATAATAATATTCCTTCGATTAGTTATAGTAAATCTTTTCAACTCATAATCAAAACTCTATGATATTAGGTTTTCTCGATTTACTTGATGATTAGACGGAGCGTTTGTTAGTTCATAATAAATAAAAAGAGTAACAGTTAATTATTGCTATAGTCATGGCAAATATGCTAAAAGATATACGTGAGAATCGATTAACACAATTGATATTGCCCCGAGGACGATATTGGTAATTGACAGATACTATTTCTCATGATGTCATTATTGTTGGATCAGGTCTAGCTGGCCTGCGAGCTGCTATCTCGTCTGCTACCATAGATAAAAAGCTGAGTATTGCGGTGATTTCAAAGGTACAGGTCATGCGTTCCCATTCTGTTTCTGCTGAAGGTGGAACAGCAGCCGTTCTCTTTGAGGAGGAAGGTGATAATCAAGAATCCCATGTCTATGATACTATTAAGGGTAGTGATTTCCTTGCTGATCAGGATGTAGCAGAAAGACTGGTATCAAATATGCCATATGAAATATATCAGCTGGATCATTGGGGAATGCCATGGTCAAGGAGAGAGGATGGCAGAATAGGTCAGCGTAAGTTTGGTGGTTATTCATATCCACGGGCTACTTATGCACAGGACAAAGTAGGTTTTTATGAGATGCAAACACTATATGATACATGTCTTAAATATGATAACATTCACTTCTATAACGAATGGTTTTGTACTAAAATTCTAAGGGATGCAAATAATTTTAGGGGTCTGACAGCTATTGAAATGAAAACAGGTAACTTTTTCAAATTTAAATCTCCAGCAGCAATAATATGTACCGGCGGCGCTGGAAGAATTTACAGCTTTTCTACATATGCTTACTCTTCAACGCCGGATGGCTTAGATATGGCATATCGAGCTGGGCTTGCTTTAAAAGACATGGAGTTCGTCCAGTTTCACCCTACAGGTATCCTGCCATCAGGCATATTAATTACAGAAGGTGCACGAGGAGAAGGAGGGTATCTTATAAATAATCAAGGAGAACGGTTTATGAAAAAATACGCTCCAGGGAAACTCGAACTGGCTCCAAGGGATGTAGTATCCCGCTCAATGATTCGAGAAATTCAGGAAGGAAGAGGTTTTAAACATGAATCAGGTGTAGACTGTCTGAAACTTGATCTATCTCATCTAGGAGCCGAGCGGGTAAAGGAACGTCTGTCAGGAATCAGAGAAATAGGTATTAAATTTTCCGGAGTCGATATTATTAATGAGCCAATTGAAATTCGACCAGTATGTCATTATATGATGGGTGGAATTAATTCAAACATAGATGGTGCTACTGAAATGAATGGGCTATGGTCTGCTGGTGAGGCTGCATGTAACAGCACACATGGTGCCAATCGTCTTGGTGCAAACTCTACTTCTGAATGTCTTGTGTGGGGGAGAATTACAGGAGAATTAGCCGCTCAATATGCACTGAAGTCAAAGGGGTCTTCATTATCTATATCAGAACAAGATGTCATAGAAGAAGAAAAGAGGATTTTTGATGGAATATTTAGAGGAAGGGGTCAGGTTAATCCGTATGAGATAGGAAAGGAATTGACTGATACCATGGATGATAAAGCATATGTATTTAGAAAAGAACAGGACCTTGCTGAAGGTTTAAAGAAGGTAAAAGAATTAAAAACATTAGGGTGGAAGCATGTAGATGATCAAGCAAAAGAGTATAATACTAATTTCATAAATGTCATGGAGGTGGATTCAATGCTGAGGATAGCGGAAGTGGTATTTATTGGAGCTTTAAACCGTCGAGAATCAAGAGGTGCGCATGCGAGAGATGACTATCCAACGCGCGATGATGTCAATTTTCTGAAGCATACTCTTGCTTACTTTGCAACTGACGGCCCAAAGATGGCATGGTCTCCAGTAAGGTTTACACGTTACGCGCCAGTGGAGAGGAAGTATTAATGGAAAGATCAAAAGAAAGTAGTTTTAGTCGCAATAATCGCGAAGGTTTGAAAGGATGGCTAAATCCCACAAGATATGGCTGGGAGCGTGTATCCTACTGGCTGCAAAGATTAACTGGAGTATTCTTGCTAGTTTATTTTATCGGTCATGTTTACGAAACAAGTTCTCTAACAAGAGGTCCAGATGCATGGAATGCTATGTTGGAGTTAACTCAAACACAATGGGGACATCTTTTCTTAATATTGGTGATAGGAACAAGTACTTTCCATTCTGCTAACGGTATTAGATTGATATTTACCCATGGTGGTAAGGGATTGGGTAAAGCTGGAAGACCAGACTATCCTTATGATGCGTTATCACTTAACTATCGGCAGAAGTCTGGAATATGGGTTGCATTAATATTATCCGCTGTGGCAATGCTGTACGGATCAAGTGTACTTTTTGGCGGAGAATAGAAAATAAAAGGAGAGAGGTAATGATGGAGACAAGAAGGGTAATCCTGCGCGAAAGTCAAATAATGAAGATACAGTACATTACAGCAATAGCAGCACTTGTTGTAGTTGCTGTGCATATCTTGATGCGTCTGATAATGCCATATAATATGAGCCTGGAGTATGAAAATGTAGTCGTAAACTACCACAATATCCCGTACGCCCTTCTTCTAGAATCGATACTAATACTCATTGCAATACATGGTTTTAATGGCTTAAGAGTCATATTGCTTGAGTTTCGACAGAATAAGATATGGGAGAATGGTATTACAGTATTCACTATAACGGCGATGATAGTCATAATTGCATATGGTACTAGAACAATAATAATGGCTAATCAACTAGGATTGAAGTAGAAATATGATGGAAATTATCAAAAAAATAGGAATGATAAAAAATAGGAATGTAAAAGAGGATAATAATAATAATAATAGAAAGGGCGCACTCCGCGATAACGTTATCGTAAAAGTATTCCGTGCTAACAGAATCAAGGGAGATCCTGTCAGCTATGATTCCTTTGAGGTACCAGTACAGCGTTGGACAACTGTCCTTGATGCTCTTATTTATGCGAAGAGCTATCGTGACAGTAGCATTGGAATAAGATATTCATGTCGAATGGCCTCATGCGGCTCTTGTGGAATGAAAATTAACGGAATTCCAAGACTTGCTTGTTACACAAAGATTTCAGAGTTAGAGGGTAGTACAATCACCTGTGAACCTCTTACAAATTTCCCTCATATTCGTGACCTTGTAACAGACTTTTCACAATTTTTTAATCACCACAAAGAAATGAAGCCCTATATACATAACGAGAACGCAGATATAATAGACAGGCAAAAATTATCCGAATTCAAACAAAGTCCAGAAGATGTTGACAAATATTTACAGTTCTCCTATTGTATCAGGTGTGGGTTATGTTACTCTGCATGTCCTACCGTAGCCACGGATACAAAATTCCCTGGTCCTCAGGCTCTATCACAAGCTTATAGATACTATGCAGATACACGGGACAATGATAACAAGGAGCGAATTAATATTGTAGATGATAGACATGGTATTTGGAGATGTCATTTTGCTGGCTCATGTAGTGTAGTTTGTCCAAAAGGTGTAGATCCAGCATTGGGAATTCAGTTACTACGAGGTCATCTTATGGGACTTTCAAAAAATGAAAAAAAAATAGCAAAACTGGAGAATCGAAGTAGAAATTGATACAAAAAGGAAGGCGAAGGCCAAAATATTTTCATTTTGCATCTCTGCTAATTCGCTAGGTGGTGAGATTTAAAAATAGGCTTATCATAGGATCAATTAATCAGATTCTGATATTGAGTTAAGGATGAAACGAAATCGATATCTAGCTTGATAAGACTTTTTGGAAATGATAATGTTAACTTTATGCTCATTCAGACTAAATTGGATTAATTTAAAAATTTCAGGACTTAGGTGGAAGCTTACTTTCATTTACCTGCTTATTTATCGCATCAGCCATGAAGTGGTTGCTAACATTGATTTTGACACCTTCAATCCCTTGAACTTTATAGACATTGTCTCTGACATCTTGAGCAATCTTGAAACCAAATACTGCGGGACAGAACGGGCTTGTTAAGTGTAAATCGA
>JAREAI010000256.1:0-4330 GCA_029240435.1 Nitrososphaeraceae archaeon
GAATTAATGTCTTCTGAACCTGTTTGCATTACTCCTTGAGTTACGGCGCCATGCTCTGTTGTTCCTTTAGTTATATCTGCTGCAGTTACATCTTCCTGAATTCCTTTACCTTTAGCTATGCTTGCTCTAGATACATCGCCAGTATCTGTTATGTCTCTTGCTGTATCACCCGCATTCGTTATATTTGCATCACCTCGAACACCTTTATCTCCTTTAGACAAATTTTTATCACCATTATTCTTTCTATTACTGTTTTCGCTCATATAGTATCATATATAAAACATAATATTAATATCATATGTGCATATTATTGGGATTAGGGTATTTTTGATCTCTATCAAAAAGTTTTAGCACTATAAGTGCCAAACAAAGTAGTCCACATAAAGTGTTATCAAATGCATGAGTGTCATGATAAGGTCCCAATAATGATGAGAATGTTCTTTAATTTTTAAATGACATAGTTCATCTAATATCATATAATCAATAATATCTTCAGGAGACTTGAAAATTTACATCAAGATTAATTACACCATCTTTGATAAGACTACCTCATCTATTTTTGAGATTCTTTATAGCCATTTCTATTGTCTTAACTCCAAGTTTTTTATCATTTTCAATGTCGAAAAAGAAAAGTTGTGACAGAAAACACATTATAGTAACTTGCTAAAAATGTTCATTCTATATTTGCAATACACAGAGCTAATAAAATTTATTTTGTATATAACTGATAGTGCTAAAGTTAATGGAGCAAAATACCCTGACAAATGTTAAAATATATTGATACTATTAGAGGTTTTTTTATCTACATGATTATAAGAAACCTTCTTTTACTTTCATGGAAAGAAAATATAGATTGGATCGTATGCCCGCATTTTAGTCCAACATATTCTTTCTTTGACTAGGAAAGAAATGGTTGTTTTACTATATCTTCTCCTACTTGTTCTTTAAAATATCTATTTCTTGCCTCAATTTGGTTACTTCGTTAGATAAGGAGGTTAACCTCTCTGTAGAATCTCCTGCTTTCTGCTGATTAATAACCTGTATTATCGTTTTCTCTTTAGCTATTATTATTAAAGTTACTACTATAAACGCACTCTGTACTGCTTCTGTTGCATAACCTAATACATTATTAGGTAGGGCAACTCCTGTAATTGGATTTGGTACTCTAGATATAATCCAAAAAGCCATAAACACTGCTGTTCCTATTACTCCAACAATATACCATGGTCTACCCCAATGTCTTATCATGGGTAAAACCCAAAATATCTGCAATATCCCACCTACGATAAACAATACCTCAGCATATAGAACTAATTCTGCTGGAAACCCATGGGGTTTGAGTGGCGCACGTACTAAATGCAATATTCCTGCAGTTGCAGTAAATACTGCTGCTAACTCAAACAGTCCTTTATTGCTTACCATGGTGAGTAATCTTATTAATGAATGTCTAAAATTTAAAGTTTCTACGAATTATGTTATATAAAATATTATGCGTTAAAGAACCAAAGGCTGTCTCTTATTGGTAGAGGTGATATAGTTCTTACATGGTGGTGGGTGCACTCCACTTAAGAGTTGCTGCAATAAGTATTGTAGCTATTGCTAGAGATATTAAAAAGAATATTAACCAGACTTTGATGCTTCCAGCCTTTTCTTTATGTCTAAGCTTGAGATATAATACCACCCATAGTATTGCCCATGCCGCATAGCCATATAATGTTACTCCGATAAAGGTTCCACAACACTCCTGAACACCTTCAGCTGGCGCAGGTGGTATTACTAATGCTGGCAACATTTTACCAGAAGCGTCTTTTCGAATGTATGCCAGTATCCCTACTATTATTATTGCTATTGAGGATGCAATAAATGTCGCAGCAACTTTTCCTGATACTACGAATGCTAGATTTATTTTTTGCATTTTTCTTATTACCTCAATGTACTGCTTCTAGTCTGGTCGGGACAATTCCTGAGAATGCGATTACTATCGCGTAGGATACTGCTAATGTTACCAAAACCCTCATCGTATTCTTTATTGCAGTATTAGTAAAGATCTGCTCTTTATAATGCCATATTAACCACGTAATCATAGTCGCCCAAATAGGTCCAGGGATGCTAAGATATTCCATTGTTGAAAAGTAAACCTCATGAACAAACGGATTTAATCCTAATATTACAGACTTTGGACTATCAGGTGCTGTTAGTCTGTAGTCGGTATAGCCTATGAGACCTGTAATATTTAAGGCAAACAAAGCTACTGTAGTACCAAGAGCAAGTATCATTAAAGCCTTCATTGCTCCTTTTCGTTGTTCATTAGCAAATACAAAGAGTGCAACGAATATAGCACCAATCATTATAGAAAATATAGTAAGAAAGCTATGTGTGTACATAGTATAATCCAAAGGTGTAAAGCCAACCAATAGAATAAATTCACGTACCGTTTATATTTAAGGATTATTCAATTTTAACTTCATTTTGATCTCTGATAAAGGATATTAATTCTCCTAGTAATAAACAAGAAGTCGTTAATTTGTCAGCTCCTTCGATGAAGGAGAAAATAAGACGAATAATATGCGCCTCATCAATAGGTGTTAAAATGATCTCGCAATCTATTCAAACGCAGAGAAACAATGTCTAAAAATAGGAAAGGAAGTATGCTACATTATATATGCTCTATTGTTTCGATGTCAAATAAACCACCAAAAGCACCTTGCGAAACGGTTATCATCACTTTATCTATCAATTCATATGCAAAGTTATTTACTGCTTGTCCAGCTATCTCCTCAGCGTCCTCCTGAAAATTTACTTATATCTGATTTATCTTTGTTCCCAGAGATTTCAATAAGTCTTAGACCTATGACTTTGGTATCTCATTCTTCTAAAGCATCACGAACCGCCTGTTGGTCTTTTGAATCGCTATTGTCATTTATTTTGTATGTTAATTTTCCATCTGCTAGTTTGTCTCCCCAATAATAACATATTGATATAGACTCTTCTTTTTACAAGTCATCTTCTTCGTCGTCTGCTGCTAATTGTTTTGGTGATCCAAATGCAGCAGTTAGGATTAATACTACAACCGCTATAACAGAGAATAATGTATTATGCGATATCCAGTTAATACTCTAGAATAACCTAATATGTATATGTAAAGATAATAATATATAAAATGTCTGTTTATTCTAGATTACGATATATAGGAATAAAACATGGGTTCTTCTAAATGTATCAATTTAAAGACGGTATCAGAACTTAGAACAGAAAAATAAAAAGAGAGAGCATAGATAGTATAAAAAGTAGATAAACCAATATCTGTGGTATTGATATTCACTTAAAAATTGAATCAGAAACGATACCATAAATGATATGAATGCTCCTTGATTTTTAAATCAAATAGTCATACAATATCAAAAACTATGACATATTCGAAAGCCTTTAGTAAATATAGATTAAGTGTGAACCAATACCTATGAAAATACTTAATACTATAAGGCGGTAAGAAACTTTTTAATTCTATATCGCATTTTCTTTAATATTTTATGAAAGAAAAATAATATATAAAAAACCAATTTATGGCGAATGAATATCCGATGCCTGGTTGAATAATGGTTACATCCTATGTGGCAGCGAATAGCTTCTCAGCTTTATCTAAACTGCTGTTTATCTTATCTATATGCTCTTGTAGCTCTTCTATCGATACTCTATTTTGTATTAGCTGTATTATCTGTTCCCTCCTATCAACACTTCTGTATTTTCCATTAATACATTATCTTTTTCTGCAAATGGAGCTTCTATAAATTCAAAGTTATCAAGGTAGGCACTTGTTGCAAGAGCGTCATCTTCAACATAATTTAGTTGTTTGTGTGCTTGGATTGTTTGGTTTAGTAGAGTTCTTATTTCATAAACTATCTCTCTTGGTTCAGCTGCTGCACTAGTTCCTTTTCCGTCTCGCCCCTCCAAGATTTTCTTCACTTATTCTTGTTATTTCGATATTTCGTGTATTATTGCTCTAATTGATGTATCAACTAATTCAGGACTTGACTTATTCTGTATAGCAGTATTCAGATCAGAAAATAGCTTGTTAGTTTCTTGAATCATAGGAATTTTTTCTTGTAGCAATCCTGTTGATGTTTGTACCATTAGCTCTTGTGCTCTTGAAACAAATGCTTGACCATCTTGATACTCAACTATTTCCTTTATTGTTCCATTTTCTACAGCTTCGCCATATTCTGCTGAAGCAATTGATAATAAATCCGCTACAACTGCTAAGCCAAATGTACTATTATTTGCAGTTTCGACTGGAACAACTTGTTTCACTGTTTGGTTCACTAATCCATTT
>JAREAI010000035.1:0-14371 GCA_029240435.1 Nitrososphaeraceae archaeon
CACTTAAACAATGCTGATGAGCAATTATTGCTACTTGCAGCAAATGCGACAGCATCTACTACTGATACTAATTCTACAATTTCTTAGTAGAATGATAAAAATTACCTGACAGAATTTATGATTATATGCATATAGGGGATTAGATTTAGAAAAAATAAATTTAAAATCTGTTCATGTTAATGAGTTAGTTCCTACATTACACTAAAATTTCGAAACGTATCAAGCTTTTATATTGTTAAAAATTAATTATGATGTATGCTATTTTTTCGCTTAAAAAGGAAAGATTAAAAACCTGATAATATCTTGGCTAATGGAATTGGGACTCAACATGAATACAATTCAGGTAAAGAAAGTGACTGAATATTTTGTACTGATTTTAATAACTGGAGTAATATTGACCTTTATCGCCATTTCTGTGCATGAGGCAGTTGGACAAGAAATCTCTAGTAACCGTCAATTAAATGTGATCTTTGATTCTATCAAGATTAATAACGATCATGACCCCCTTTTTCCTGGGGAATGGAAGATTGATTCATATGTAAACGGTCAAAGGACACAGCTCTGGATAGGATCTGAATTGAACAGAGTTAGTACTGGTGAAACCATAACTTTTAGAGAAAAAAATATCAATGTAACAATTCCAGAAAACGGAACGTTGAGAATTGTGACTGTAGGAGCCGAATTCGACATAGATCTTGATGACACTTTACCAAATATCTCTGGTATTTTGGATAAGGATCTTCCATTTTTAGATTATTCAGATAAAGCAAAGGATTCTATAGAATCTATCATAAACTTTGACAGAAACGATGCAATTGGTATTATCGCAAAAGAATATAGTGCTGAGAATAACTTTGGGATAGGTCGTTATGATGAGTGTTCAGAGTCAATAGATGAAGAAGGCGATCTGTATGATGCAGTGGATACAAGCTGTGATTTCAGGCTACGATATACAATAAAAGAAAAGGCTGATTAAATAAGAAATATAATATATCTTATGATGTATCTATTCTGTGTTAATAAAATAATAATGTACTATCATTTACTTCTCAAAAAGAATATGCTCATTCAAACTAAGAATAAATCATTTGCCAGTACTCTAAATATCGCCGTTACTCCTCTTTCATGTTGATAGATATGAACAATAGAAACTTTACGCTCTTCAATGGTTTGATAATATTTTTGATATTATCTTTCTCAGCAGTTGTGTGTGTCCCTTTTATTGCATCCGCAATTCTTGTTCCTGATGATATGCTTGTTCCTGATGATAAAGGAGTTATGATGTTCAATTACAATGGTGTTCAACGTAAAGTATACAATCCTTTATCTGTAGCAGGAATACAATTTTCCTTGGAGATTCTATGGATGGATATCTCCTCCGTATTCATCTGCATTAGCACAAGCACAAGGGCTGAATGTTCTTTTAGCTGCATATGATTTGACTAAAAATGAAAAATATTTAATTGAGGCAAATAATGCCTTAGGTGCATTCTTAGTCGATTATGAGAATGGAGGAGTAGTAAGCAATGAAGATGGTGATTCTTTATTTTTACATCTTCTGGCAAAACCAGGTTTTCAAAAAATATATGTTTTGAATGGTCATACCTGGTCACTATTATTACTTTGGAATTACTATCAACAGACCCAAGATCCTACTGTGAAAGCCATATTTGATAAAGGAATAAAATGGTTGAGAGAGAACTTATGGAAATATGACACAGGGAGTTGGTCAAATTATGACCAGATGGAGAATTTAGCATTACCTGAATACCATACATTACATATTAGTCAGTTGGCAAATCTGTATGAAATTACTGGCGAACAGATATTCAAGGAGTATAGCAATAGATTTGACAGATATAATAGAAACATACCTCTAGATATCCTTTCTTAGAGACATCTTTAAGAATTGCTGCAATAGTAGATCTGGATTCAATATCCAGGATATAACATAAGCAATAGTAGGGAATGTTAAAAAAGATGAATTTATTATTATAAGGAAAATTAAATAATGCTAGATATATATGGCAATACTAAAATGCTACCACATCTCATTTGCAGACAGCTCAAACAATAATCGACTCATTTCATATAATGAGCAATCAATGAATAAACAAGCTCAGCTATAAACAGCTATATGATCTGTTCAATTTCATAAAAGAACTTCTTCTCATTACCTTGGCTGATTTATCAATCAGCAATATATCCTCCTCCTCCTAATCATGAATTTCTGATTCTTCTCTTCTGTAGATGTCACTTTGATTTGACGGATTTGGGAATAGATGATGAGTGTGGTATTGAAAATGGAGAATTGGAAGAGCCGAGGGCAGTATCTATAGAATTATATGTCAATACTTCTACAAGATTTTGAAATTCTTTTCGACTAAATCTAATATGCTATCCTTATTACTTCAAGGTGCCTGGTAATGTTATTGTTATCATTATCTTTGTGTTGTTCACTATCGCTCGCAGTAGACGGTATATGTTGTAAATTAACCATTTCTGGATCAGCTTTTATTGTCTGAATTATTGCTGCAAAAGACACTGATATCAGTTTTTCTTTTCTGATAAAAGGGCTTATTTTCTTTGACCATCTGCTTTAGCTTTGAATAGACTTTATTATCATTGTTTAAGAATCGGTTATCTATATATATATATATATAGATAACCTCCTAGTTGGAAAATTCAATACAACAAAGTATATGAACCAATTATAGGAAGAGCGATTTAGTTTACCTTATCTAAAAATAGCCAAATGGTTCAGTGACTGAATTGCAAGTTTCTGCAAGCAATTCAGTGTATTTTCTTACATCATAGGCGGTGATAGTAGTAGTAGTTTTTTCATTGATTAATTCTATAGGTATAGTTCTTCTGTTATTTCTCGAATGTTTTTTCATTCTATTATAATAATCAGTTATGACATACTTTAAAATCTGTCCAGCTTTGAGACTTTTACCTTCAATACCAAGTTGCTGTATTGCATCATTCTCTATAGTATTTCTGTTTATTTGATATTCATTTGAATCCTTTGAAAGTCTCTTGGTAAATGCAAGTTCTTTAAGTGGAACTTTTCTTTCTTTTAGAAGCTGAGAATATTTTTGAAAACAACTATCTCTGACTTTTGGTATCAAAGCTCTCACTTCTTCGATATTGTTGCCTTTAGCAATTATTTCTAGAATCTCTTGCTGACATTTGGAGAAGAATTGTGGTGTATCATGTCGTCTTGCTTCCATTCCTCTTACTTTCAAACTACCATCATCTTCAAATACTCCAAAATAGCGGTTTAGTACTGGTAACTGATTGTTTATTTTAGAAGATACAAATGCAATCCATTTGTATACGCCTTCAAATGATATTGCAAAACCTGTTTCTGTTTCTATTGATTCTTTTAATTCTAAATAGTCTTGTTTTGTTGCTTCATTCTTCTTTTTTTGTATCCATAACGAATCTACAATACCATGCAAAACTCTAAAGCCATGTCTCTCAGCTATCTTTGCTGTCTGTAATAGGATTTGTCTGTCAAAAGCACATACAGCTATATGAGCATCAATTCTACCAAACTTTGCGTTATTGAATCCCAGATAGCCAAAAGAAGTTACTAAAATCCACTTTAATGAACATTGTCTAGCATCATAGACTGTTTTTAATTCTTCTGGTATAGTTGGAGATTTTAATAGCTTCTTGTACTCTGCACGTCTGTCCAGTACAATCTGTAAAGACATAGGTATTATTCCAGTTCTTTTCTCACAGATATTGTAATTCAATTCCGGAACCCTTAGCTTAGAATCCGGACAACAATCACAGAGTATAGTTTCCGCAGACACATTCTTTTTGAACATAATATTTGGATATAGAGAAACAAAGTCAAACTCAGCAACTTGCTCATGTACTCCTATCTTAGGCTCAAAGATAAATCCGCCTCTATCTGCAATAAGTAGTTCTTCAAATGTTTTGAAGTGTTCAGCTAATGTTGGCTTCCATGGTATAAGAGTATCATTATGTGTAGTAGTATAATAAAACTGCAAACTACTCAAACACTTTCCTATTGAAGCTCTAGAGGCAGTATGAAATGGCATCCTACAAATTCTAGCTATTTCATATAGACCTTGTAATCCTGATTCATTCCATACAAATGAATTAGATTTGTCTAGATGTATTCTACCAAATAGCTTTTGGGTAGTTGGCTTGAAGTATACTCTTCCATATGAAAAATAAGATATACCATCCTCCTTAGCAGATTTTTTTAATGGTAGGGATTTTTCTCTTCCTAAAATTAAGTTTCTGCCACTCTTTTCAGCTCTATGAACTAGATAGGGAAAAGTAAATGAATCTCCATCTTCGGTGAATATAAAGTCTGGATCAATTTTTGCTACTTCATCTGTAAGTTCGTCAATTATGTCTTCCTCTGATTCCTTCTTAATTTCAATATTTTTTTCTTCTTCTTCATCATCATTTTGCTTAATTAATATAGAGCCTATTCTATCACTGTATTTAGGTATTTTTCCTCCTTCTTTCTTTAGTTCTATGTTTAGATGAATAATTTTAAAACTAGGTATCTTGTAGTCTATAGACCAAACATCATCATCATCTTTGATTTTCCAATTTAACTTTTTTAAATGATCATTATTACTAACTTCACAAAATGCTAATGGAAAAATGTCATGATCATAAAAGTAGGATTGTGCTGGCAATAAATCAACATTGTATAACATTAACTTTCCAAACTTATCAAGACTTTCAATCCTTCTTGCTAATGCAAGTGCTTTTGTAGAATCTGATAAAGTTAATTTTAAAACATCAGATCTTGTAGTGTCTGTAATTCTTTTATATTTTGATACAAATTCATAATCTTTTATTAATTCAGTATTATTGCCTTCTTGCTGTTTTAGTATTAATTTCTCAAGGTCTGACTTGTTGATATAATCTGATGCTACATAAATGGAATGACTCCAGCAATTGTCTTCTAGTCTAACAGGATATCCGTTCTCTTGCTTCATCCAAAAAACCATTCTGTTGCCAAGTGGATAAGCATCAAATAACCAACCTTTAATTACCATAGTTATTCAATGTATTTCTTCTTCTTCTGTTTCCTTTAGAAGTATACCGCACTTTGAGCAAAGATATTGCGAAAGTTGACGAACTTGCTGTTGCTGCTGATGATGACCAAACCTCATGGGGAACTACTCTACCGTATAGTACCTAATAAAACTTGTATAGAGCGGTATAAGCGATAATATTTATCTAGTCTTGATTGGTCAATAAACCATGCTCGTCATATAATAAGCAATGAAAGCAATAGAGGACATTCTCAGTTAAATTCCCTTATTTTCATCATAATTATCACTTCTTTTGATGATGCCTGCTGTAAATTGTCTTTTTATTTTTGTAATAAGAGTTATTCATTATAGAGGGAATTTTGTCTCACATGATTTCTCTGCAGGCTTAGTCTCCTTTGGTGTCTTTTCGCTTACCATAGATCTTCGGGCTATTAACTGTCTATTCTTAATCCTTTTAGGCTATAGAGTTGGTTCTAACTTGTATTATAAGTATGAGACGATTATCAGGAGAAGTTATTATTATTCTCTGCCATCACCATCATCATCATCTGTATCTGTGTCTAAATCTGTATCGCCATCATCAAAGTTTAACTGCTTCATATCTGCTCGAAAGCCATATTTGGTTGGATTCAGAGTCAAAAAAAACAATATATAATATCTATACATTAGAAATTATTAAATTTAGTTACCATTAATTAGAAGCATAGTTTTAGAGTAGAATTTATAGCAATACCAATTATTTAGACATCTATCTATTTATCGAATAACGTATACTAATTTGATTATCCAATATAAGATTGAGTTGTCTTATCAAAATTCCTTATGACCTCAAATTTCTGTTCAAAGCTGTTATTATGAAAAAGATTTAATTCCGGAAATAAATTCCAAGGTTGGTATCTTGCCATACTTGTGGCCATATGATCTTCTCCAACTAATGAAGCAATCAAAGCGTATGTCATCTTTCTGACTTGTAATTCATCTATAATGCCAAAGCTATGGAGGTATTCGTGAACTAATACCATAAACAAATACGAATTATATTCTTCTGTGGATTTATACTTCTTAATTATATCCAAGATCCTCTTATTTGCTATAATTAAGTTGGAGCCAAGTACATGATAAGCTCCAAGATTAGTAGGCATTACTTGAAGTATTAGGCTTAATCCAGCTCTATGCATCTTATATCTAGCTTCAACTGTCGACTTGACCAATTCAAATGCTTCATTAAAATCGCTTAGGTGCAGTATTTTGTTGCGGTAATATTCTTGTTGTTGTTTTTTATTTGTAACTATTGATTGTGATTCTCCCGCTGAACTGGTATTTTCGCTGTCATTAAATTCCCTATCTTGATTATCATTGTCAATATCTTTACTTAATCTACAATTAACTATAATATTTTCTTGTAGCATAACGTTAGTTACTATACATTGGTAAGTATATAAATTATTAAGTGATAATATAGATACCTAATATCTTTTAGGTAAGTTGACAGCTCATGTTCAATACAAACAAAGCTTTAACCTATGAAATGGAGAAGGCGTGGTATTGTCCAATATATACTGCATTTAAGTTAAATAGCTAGAATATCATTTTGGCAATACCTGACTGTTAGGTGGTATTCACTGATGTTATTATTATTCCATTTGTTTTTATGGCATATATGCAAAGAGCCTTACTAACAATCAAGGTGTAATGAGAAGAAAAGAGCAGATTGTATCATGTTATAAATTGGTTGAGTGTGTTTGCTGACAATCATAATAAACAACTTATTCGAAATGAGATGATATTCTTATGCTAAGAGCCCTTTTGATGGTATATTTACAAATAGTTTCAGCATTGATAATTCATTACGTATATTGTCTTTGAGTGTTGTCAATTTAGATACTTTTGTTTTTTAACATCCAACATTTCAAATGATCCAATACAAAAATAACTTTGAATCATTGATGTTACAAAGAAAATTATATAACAATATATAGGGTAGAAGATAATAGGAAGTTCAAATCTTCTAATGAGGAAGTTATAAAGTATGAATTACAATAAACTGACTCCAGAACAAGAAAGAGTTATCATTCATAAGGCAACGGAAGCTCCTTTCAGTGGCAAGTATGACAATTTTTATGAAGATGGAACATTTATCTGTACAAGGTGTAATGCTCCTCTCTTTTCATCTAAAAGTAAGTTTGATGCTGGATGTGGATGGCCGAGTTTTGATGAAAGCTTCCCAAATGCAATAAAGCGTGTACCTGATCCTGATGGAATGAGAACAGAAATAGAATGTGCAAATTGTGGTGGGCATTTAGGACACGAATTTCTCGGAGAATATTTGACAGATAAAAACACCCGGGAATGTGTCAACTCATTATCTATACGTTTTATCCCAAAGGAAAAGGAGTTGCCAGAAATAATACATGAATAATAATAATAGCACTGAAATCGCAACACTTGCCAATGGATGTTTCTGGTGTAGTGAAGCAATCTTCAGAAGGCTCAAAGGCACAAAATCTGTTCTACCTGGCTATGCAGGAGCAATGGTGAAAAATCCTTCCTATGACCAAGTATGCACAGGTAAAACTGGGCATGCAGAATCAATTCAGATAGAATTTGATCCGAAAGTTATACCTTTTGAAAAAATACTTGATATTTTCTGGCATACACACAACCCAACTACTCTTAATAGACAAGGCAATGATGTTGGCACACAATACCGATCTGCAATCTTTTATCATAACTAAAAACAAAAAGAGATCGCTGAGAAATCAAAAAAAGAGCTTGAAAAAGAAGGTGTTTACAAAGATCCTATTGTGACAGAAATTACTGATTTTAGAGATTTTTATGTTGCAGAGGATTATCACAAAAATTACTACGAAAACCATCAAGACGCTCCGTATTGTAATTTTATTATTGATCCCAAAGTGAACAAACTACTTCTAAAGTATGGAAATAATGTTAAAGAAGAATATAAATAGCTGCTAGCAATGTGTATGATACTATTATTTAAATGAAAAATTAATAAATACTAACACCAGTTAGTAAAATTGGATATACACTCTATATGTTTCATTTGAAGTTAATAATTTCTAAAGTCTTTTCAAAAGAACGTTAGGTTGTGATCTAATCAAAGTAAATAAGATTTTATATATATTAATATAAAGAAATAGTAATTATTATGAATACAGCAAACGTTGTTCACCAATTGTTATAAAAACTGGCCTTTTATGACCGAACATTATTCTCCTACATATAAATGAGAGAAACCTGGCTATTTCACTTCAACAACATGAAAATAATGATTTTATCTTATGCTGCTGGCTTGACGGAAATTCTTTCAGGCAAGCTAAAAGAATTTGGAATGACTGCAGAACGTGTTGATTATAATAAACCCATTTTGACACAAATTACAGATGCAGATGTACTTGTAAATGGTTTGGGAAAAGTGAATAAGCCTTTAATAGATGCTTGTCCAAAATTAAAGCTAGTTCATCAGGTAGGTACTGGTGTTGATAATGTAGACATTGGTTACTGTACCCTAAAATCCATTTATGTAGCAAATATTCCTCATATTAACAATGTATCAGTAGCAGAACATACTCTATTTCTCATGATATACCTTGCAAAAAATATGAAAAGTGCAGGCGAAGGAATAATGAAGAGAAGAGTATTCAATGTACTGGGTTCAGAGTTATATGGAAAGAAACTTACAATTATAGGTCTAGGTGCTACAGGGAGAGAAGTAGCAAAAAGAGCAAAAGCTTTTGGTATGTATATTACTGCAGTTACCAAACATCCTGATTCAAAAAAAGGAATAATAGATAACAACAATAACCATAATAACAGATTTGGTCACCAAACATCTCACATCTACTTCCATCAAGTGCTGCTTGAGAAATTGACTCTACTACTAATAATTCATGTTTTTGATTCATTCTATTAAATATTTACAATATAAATTGAAATATTTTTATCAGATGATCTTATAATAAATCAATATAAAAATTGAGAAACAAACAAGCTAGATCTATGATATCTTATAATCCTCTTCCTATCAAGCACAGTTTTTGTTATTATCATAAATTAATATTCTTTTTGTGTTGCTATCATACAAAGGTCATTATCCTATCATTGATGAGATTATGTCAAAAGTACTCTTTTCTTAAGAAAAGAGCATCCCGAAGACAAAAAATACCATAACCTATCGCCATTTGAATGATGGACTAGGCGAGATTATATCCCTCGTGGTATAGGGGTTTATCTCCTATCCCCTATGAATTTAACTTTAGTCTGAAGATTAATAACATACAAAAGCGGGATCTGCATTAACTTAGGGATTAAAATTATCCAAAGTCTCAATGGATAAACAATAATCATAATTTTCTTATTCTTGATCTTATAGGTTTTCTATAGAGGTATCCATGGCAATTTCAGCATTATTCTAATTCTATTCTACAAACCGGATTTGAGTAATATTAATACGTAAGGTACTTTTTCGCTAAAATCTAGTTCTATAATGTTTTTAATTCTTGTTTTAACTAATAATAGTAGTGGTGGTAGTAGATAAGAAAACAAAAGAACGCTATAAGCCAGACTGATATACGCTGCTTTTAGACGTCTTATCTGCCATTAATGTTTTCTTACTCTGCTACTGCCATATAATATTACCTTTCTAACAACAGGTCTAAAGAAAATGGAGAGAGAAAGAGGAGATTTGTTTGACTATCTTATATTATCGCTTTTATAACATAGTTTAGGTTTTTTATGATTTGCCGCCTTTTCTTGCCACTCTTTCTTTTGTCTTTTTATCAGCGGATGCAAGTCCCTTCTTGCCTGCTTTCTTTTTAGCTGCCATTATCTCTGGAATATTTATATTCATAATCTTATTAATGAATTACTTATCATTGTTTCTTATTTCAGCTATTAGAAAAAGAAGTTTAAGATAAGCATCAGATAAAATATGATTGAAAGATCATCTAAACTATTTGAAGTATTATTACCTATAAGAATATACGTACTTCTAGTAAAGATGACAATAACAACAATAGTAACTATGTATTTATCAAGAAATACTATAGAAGCCGTTAATTTTACTTGCATAAAATGGTACTCTTGATGGACAAAAATAAGGACAAGAAACTACTGCAAAAGGATCGGAAAATAATAAAATTATTCCTTCTGTTTCTTTATCTCTTAAACCTCTGTATTTTAGTTTATCTCTTCGAATAAAGGATGTGATTATGCTGATTCAGTGGAATTGTAAGAAGATAATTTAACTTTAATTTGGAATCCAAATCCCAGAATATATTCTTTTCAATCTTTGCCGACAATTTGTAAATAAAAGACAAAAAAATGATCACGTGGACATTTTGCCAGAGTATGACTTGACATGAGTTCTATACAGATAATACAATATCATGACACACTGATAATTATGCCTTCAATAAATCAACGTTAGATATAAGAAAATTAGTTATATGCATGTTAAAGCAACAATAGCCGGTGATCTTGATCTGCACGGCTTTCTGAGAATGTCTGAGAATGTCTGAGAATGTCATAAATAGATAATAGAAAATCCAAGTACATTCAACATCAAATCAGATATACCAAAGGAAAGTCTACGATATCTTGTTAATCTTGCACAAAATCGATCTCCTGTATAGCATATCATTTCTCATCTGATTCCAGTAGAAGTTAGCATGAAAAAGAAGAAGAAACAAGCTATTTCAAGACCACCTATGGATCTTCGGTGGATCAGACGTCAATTTTTTCTTTATTAGAAACCAAAGAACTGTATTGTTCCTCTCCTTGGCATACATAATTTTTTACTTGAACCATTTGTCTCCTTGAGATTCCAGTTGCCACTTGCTCAAGTACGTAGCAGAATAGCCCAAAATGGTATATCAAAGGCAAAGGAATAGAATATGAATATACCCCGGTATAACCGGATCTCAGGATTATTAATTTCGAGCTTATTTATCCAATTCTTAGCAGGTGATATATGATTTGTTGGAATATAGTTATCCATGGCGAATCCCGTATTTTTTTTTACCTCAAATTACACATGATTTGAGTCTACGGATAATACTACCGGTATTCCGTGGATATTTTCTGTGTCTCTATTTTCCTTTTGGTAGTTCCGCTGTTAGAGTTATTCAATTACAATTCCTATATTCCTTACGTTTATTTTATTCTATAATTTTTGAAAATAAAACCTTTCCTTATCAGTGAATAAGGAAAGCCATTAAAATGTAAATATCGTGCCAACACCACTTTGAATAAATTTTTCTGGCATGAGATCTATAATCTTATTTGTTGCTTTCCAACCAGTACAATGACAAGGTACAATATATTCAGGATTTGCTTTTTGCAGCTCTTTTAATGTCGGATCTATGGCTTCTTCATAAATTCCA
Organism: Nitrososphaeraceae archaeon; assembly: GCA_029240435.1. Taxonomy (GTDB): domain Archaea; phylum Thermoproteota; class Nitrososphaeria; order Nitrososphaerales; family Nitrososphaeraceae; genus JAJNBK01. The sequence continues at coordinate 11,462 of JAREAI010000035.1, forward strand.
CCATCAGCTGGAAGATGAAATCCTCCTATTACTGCATAAATCTTATCTACTCCAGTTATTTTCTTTGCATAGTTTATTGAATTTATAACTCCTGCATGACCACAACCTGTTAAAGTTATCAATCCTTTATTTCTGACATTAATTACTATTGCTTGGTCATCTTTGACCAATGGGTCTGGCACGAGGTTCTTTTTATCATCCTCATGTGTATTCTCTGCATATTGAAATGGAAATCCTTTCTCAAAACTTGTCTCTCGTGGTATCTGTCCTGTAATTAATAGTGAAGGAGAATATTTATTCGGCAGAAGTGTTATGCCTGTGTTTTTATGTATCGTTGCTCCTGCTTTCTTTAGCTGTGTTTCAGCTAAGAATGGCATCTTTGCTCTTTTTCCATCAGGATATATCTCCCATCGTCTTAGAAAAGCATCAGGGTGTGCAAAAACATCAAGATTAGCAGTAGATAGTTGTCTAGCAGATATTCTCTTAAGAATATTAACAAGACCTGTAAAATGATCAAAATGACCATGACTTAAGATAATTCCATTAATATGTTTGAAATCTATTCCAAATGTGTTCGCGTTATGAACTACTCCATTTTTACTTACTCCTGTATCAAAGAGAAATGTATTGTTACTACTACTGCTATTCTTAACAGTCTTATATTCATTAACACTATTATTTTTCTCTCCTTTAATTTGGACATATTTACTAACAACATTGACTAATGCAGAGAATCCGTGTTCTGCAACTGGAGGAGGCAGGTTAAATTTTTCATTTACTATTAGCGGGGGTCTGACTGCATGAGCAGAGCTTGTTAATAAGAAGTCAGTAGAGTTATCCATAAGAATTGTAATAGAGACCTTTTCAACTTCTTGCAGAAGAGACATTATCTATTAGATTGTCTTAGCTAAGTATAAAAATTATATTTAATAGATTTAGTTCTTAATAGATATAAGCAAGAACCAAAATCATAAACATCAATGAAGCTGTAAATGATGTTCTATTTCAGATATAATGACTGAATTATTATCTTTTAAGGTCCTTTCCAAACATTTTCTGAGAAACTTCCATATGTCCCTTCATATCGAAAGTCAAGATAACCATCATTTGCAACAAGTTTTTTTATAGAGGCTTGATCCATTCTGCTGGACTCAAAGCCTTCGGGTATCTCAATTATTGCTCTATGAACCTTACCTGTTACTGGATTTCTTATAGGCTCAAGCCATGCTTCAGCAATAGTATCTTCTTTGGTGGACTGCTGTCCTCTTCTTTTTTCTTTGTGTCCTCCTCTTATTTCTGCTGCAAATACGGCAATACGACTTCTTATATCTTTAGTCTGAAACTTTACACTTGCTCTCTTGGGTTCTTGAAATTCTTCGATTGTGCTTGCATAGACTGCAAAAGGTCCTCCTCCTGCTTTACCTGTAATGATGTTTGATAATGCTTCAAACTGTTTTTCATCTGCTCTGTTGTCTATATAGTATGATGCTTTTCCATGACCTTCATGAATAGGACCAGGCCAAGGAGCAATCAATGCCATATTAAGTCCATTTAATTTAACATCATCACTGCCATAACTACCACTCACTATATGATATCCAGAGATTCCTTCGCAATTACCATGAGTTGGATTGGCGTTAAATTGGCAAGGACATCCCCAATCACAATTACAAGCATCCAGAAAATATGCATGAATTTTCCATTTTGTTGTTGTTGTTGTTCTTTTCTTAGCCTTCAAATGTTTTCTATCCTTTTCTATTGATAAGATAAAGGTTCTTTTTATCAATTGTCATGGCATATCTACTTCTATGTAAAGACTTCAAAGAGCATATGAGTAAAGAACTATTTTCTTTTCATACTATATCAATAATATAGTTATGTATTGCCATGACGACGCCAGATAGCCAACCTAGATGTAATCTGTTATTGTTTTATTATTTATTCAATAATGACTGCAGTCACTTTGCAGTTACTGCAGTTTAGCCGTAGACAAAATTTCATAGTAAAATTTATTTGCAAATAATCCTCCTCAAAAAATCCCAAAACGATTTATAGTATTTAGTTTATTTTATTAAAAGAACAGAGATATCATTCAAACAAGACAATAAGAACAAATTTACCAAGGATGTCCCGTGTGTAACCTCCCGCTTTTTAGCCACCACTGAGTCATACTGTCAACGGAAGTTAACTTTACGATTTATGATAGGATAAGAGAAAAGTATATTTTCATTATATTTATTCATTTTTAACTTAGGGCAGGAGATATATAGTATTATTATTGTAGACAGAGTGGTTTTGTGTATATGTCATCTTCTAACTGATATCAAATGGAGCCAAGTTCATCAATAGCATAACATACAATTGTAGCCTATTCATAGACTGCAGACACTATTGTCGTCATTTTACTTATTATCTATTTCTTCTAGAATTGGCTTGTCATTCTTATTTTTGATGTTTGTCGATTCTACTTCTTCAAAAGATATTGAATTAGCAGTAGTTTAATTTTTGGCAGCTAATCATTTTATTGTAATTTGTCCAGAATCCAAAATGTTAATGAAGTGCAAATAGCGTAAGTTCATCTATACTCGTCGCCACAATCTCCAATTACCTCAAACAAGTTATTTGACTTTGTACATACAGCATCTATAGCATCAGAATCTGTCTTATCCAAACTAAAGTTGAATACCTGTGTGTTATTGTTTCTGTGATCAACTATTCCAAGTCGAACACCGATAATAACGCCTGCTACTGCAGACTTGGCAAGAATATAGCGGGTTGCTACATTTGCAATGCTTACATTATGCTTTTGTGCAATTCTCTTCAAAGTCGATAAAAGTTCTTGGAACAAATTCCATCCGCCCCATACATCTATCATCTGCATGTATTTTCGTAAGCTTAACGTATTTAACT
>JAREAI010000257.1:0-8208 GCA_029240435.1 Nitrososphaeraceae archaeon
AAATGTTCAAACAATGTGATACTAGTATTATTTATATGACAGTTGATGTATTATATTGTACTTTCTAAAAAATGCAAACTTCAATCATATGTTCTGTATGCAGCGATGGACAGATGGTCACAGATCCAGAATCTGGTGAAATCATTTGCAGGAACTGCGGAATAGTAATGCTTGATAAGATTCAAGAAAGCAGACCAGAATGGCGAGCTTTTACCGCAGACGACGGTAAGGACAGAAGTAGGACAGGAACTCCTAGTTCATTAGCTAGGCATGACATGGGTCTTTCCACAGTGATAGGAAGAGCAGATAAAGATGCCAGCGGAAACACAATTGATGTTTCCATGCGTTCTACGATGGACAGATTGAGAGCATGGGACTTTAGAACACAGGCACATACGCCTACAGACAGAAATCTCAGACAAGCTTTCAGCGAGCTTGAAAGGCTAAAGGATAAGCTTGGATTGTCAGATGTGATAATTGAAAAAACGGCTTATATATATCGCAAAGCACAGGAGCGTGGATTAGTTCGAGGTAGAACTATTTCGTCAGTATTAGCAGCTGCAATATATATCGCTTGTAGAGAGAGCGGAACCTCACGAACACTTAAAGATATCGCTTCGATTAGCAATATCAAACGTAAAGATATCGCAAGAACCTATAGACTTTTGGTTCTCGAACTTAATTATAAAATTCCTATGGTTGACCCTATAAAGTGTATTGTTAGAGTAGCCAACAAGGCTAATCTCAGCGAGAAAACAAAGCGTCAAGCAATGAATATCATGCATAGTGTCACTAGAAGTGGTATTTCAGCCGGTAAAGATCCTATGGGACTTGCCGCATCAGTCCTTTATCTATCTTGTATGAATACGGGGGAAAGCAGAACCCAAACAGAGATATCCGAAGCAGCAGGTGTAACAGAAGTGACCGTCAGAAATAGGTATAAGAATCTAAAGACACAACTTGATCTAAATTAGATTCACAAATCATTTTTATTATTATATGTAGAGGATCATATAAAATCTATAGGTGGCCCAATAATCTCATAGTATTCTGTATTGGCCAATCTTCCTTCTAAGTAATAATTTCACATTACGACACCTAATGATTTGAGCACTTTCAAAGGTTTTTTAAAGGTAATATACTTTAACGAAATTTTTGTCTATTTATAAGATCTTTTATCATTGTTAGATGAACCTAAGACACCTATCTCTTAGAACATTAAACATTGCTAGAATAGGTTATTAAATATAAAATATTAGATGATAGGTTCAATTTTTTAAGTAAATTCGAATTGATGACTTAAAATAGATGTCTTTTATTTTTATCGTAGGAATTACAAGTCAACTGTAATTCAGCGATCCACAACAAAAAATGTTTGAAAGTGTCATACGCATGGCTGGCGTACAATATACAAGAGGGTAAATAAATATAAATTAAAAAAATGAAAAATAGATTATGTCCTTTAATGAGTTGAAACAATATAAATAACGATTATTCTTATTGACGAATTTTAAAGCGTCATAACCATAAGTTACGTCCAAAAGTATTATTTAACAATAAGAGTTTAACATGAAAACATAAAAGATAATAGTATTGTTTCAAATGTTATTGCCTGTATCTTTAGAACTTTCTTTTTATTTGTTAACTACAATTCTTAAACATATTGGTTGTAAACCGTCTATAAGTTTTCTGTTTTAATTCTTTTCTTTGCAATTAGTAATCACTTAACTTGTAAAAGTTTCACAATTAATACTTTAACAACGGATCATTGTTATGTTTATCTAATATCCGTATGCACCATCTGTTGGCTTGCATTGGTTACAGAGTTTGAGATCCTTATTTCGATCCGATTTTACCATTGAAATTTCAACGTTTTCCAGTCCACATTGATCGCATTTACCAATCATATTAATCGATACTATATCATCATTGTATCGGAAATAAGGATTGCATATTTGTCTAATTAATAGTGAAATGGTGATGATCTTTCTATAATGGATTTCCAATACTCAGATCGGATATGAATGTAGATAGAAAACTAGTCTAGATATATGAGAATCGAAGAAGTTTGTTAGGCATAATTTTGTACCATCCTGATAATTACAAATATCATCATATGCAATTGTTTATATTTTATAGATCTCCATTACCTTAATCACAAACAAACTCTTCATCTATACACAATTAGGAGATCTATAGATATATAAAATTGTGCCCCGCCTCTGACCCACACATATTCACTGGTAGCCATACACACACGTGTATTCCTCCTCGTGTACTCTCTTTAACGGGGTGCCATATATAGTGCGTATGGGTAAAATTGAGAACCATGAAATAATCATATTCCTCAATCGTACCTCACGCACTAATAATATGCAATTTACAGATATTTATTCACAAATATAAACATAAACTATATTCCAAGCAATTGTGATAGATTTAATTCAAAAGCCGAAACTGGTACTCTAATTTTGAAATTCTCTATGGCTAAAGGAATGATCTCTCCGATTATTCCGATATTAGAATTTTTATTCAAAATGACTCTTGCAGATCTGCCTTCAATAAAAAAGGAATTTGCATTTTCTTGTGTAAAAACATCTTTGTCGAATGCGACTTTCAGGAATGTCTGCATGATCGATTTTATTTCCGTAAAATCCGCATTGTTGTGCGCAATAACTGCTGCCAGGCTCCAGCATTCCTTGATTGTATTGTCGCGATGGAAAATTTTTCCTATTTCAAATAATTTTTGAGGGTATTGCCAGTGCACATTATGAGATAGTGATTGTAATAGAGACGGAATCATAGATTCTCTCAATACTTCGTGGTCCTTACTTTTTGTCGCATCCACCGATAGGACATTATCAGGTATTTTTAATCCCATAAGATCATATTGGGATTTTTTGTTAACAAGGCTAAAATTTACAACTTCTAACATATTTAATCCTGATAATGTTCTTCTTACAATGTCAAAATAAATTGAAAGGGAATTTTTCTGACCAACGGAATTCCAAGATGACATTGTAGGTTTTAAGTTATAGACTCCGTATCCTATTGCTACTTCTTCTACAATATCTATTGCATGAAGTATATCCGTTCGATACCTTGGAACGATACATGTAATAATATCTGTATCTGCAGCATACGCATCCAATCTACTTTTCTTCAAAGACAGTACAATTTCTTTCTTAGATAATTCTAATCCAAGTAGACTATTAATATAATTAACATCCACGTCAATAGATAGTGTATCCATCTTAGGCGTAAACTGTATCATTCCTGAATTATTAATAGAAACATTATGAATCTCAAAGCCAATATCATGGAATGTAATTGCTAATATAGCAAGAATATCGTCTGCTGTCTTTTGATTGTTCGCTGTAATCTCAATAAAGAGATTATTAGTTTCAGGAGTCACCTTTGTTACATTACCATTGATGATAGGCGGAAAGGATAGAACATTATTATCTTCATCAACAATTATAGGATACCTATTTGATTTTTCCAGAATATGTCCATATTGTCTGCCACTATCAAATTCATTTAAAATCTGCTTAATAGTATTACTACTCGATATTATACCGAGTGGAACAAATGAAAAATCATCAGAGACAGTTTTATAAGTAATAGGAAATTTGATTGTATCCAAATCATGTATTCCAATTGAAGCTTTTTTTCTTCTTCTACCTATGCCATTATGAAGATCTTCTTGTATTGAAATTAATTGCTTGATTGCTTCGTTATCATGCACGTCAATTTTCTTTGCGACTAAGGCTACAATAACAGGCCTAACCTGTTTTACCGATGACTCTACATTGATTTTGTAAATATTATTCTTGAACAATTGGAATTTTGGAATTCCAGTTTCAATCTCCAGAATTCCTTTTAATGCCCTAATAATTCCATAACCTGACGCAAAATCAGGCCTGTTTGGGTTATACTCTACTCTAATCGTTTCATTATCAATTCCTTCCATATCAAGTCCTATGTAGGGAAGAGAATCTATTATCTCATTAAGGGCTTTCCCAGGAAAGAATTTATTTAACAAGCTCATAGTGATGTTTACAACTGGCAAAATGGAACACTCCTAAGCCATCTTAAGTCATTGCGATATAAATCTCGAACGTCATTTAATCCAAAGCGCAGCATTGCAATCCTTGATTTTCTTCATGCCTAACTTTGTATAAAATTCAATTTGCAAACCCATTAAATCTCGCAACGTAACGTTTCGATCTGTAACAATTCCCTCTACTTGATTAAATTCAATCAGGTGTTTATAAGATACCTTTTCGTTTCTGAAAACTCTCCCAATAGAAAATATTCTGCATTTTTCTGGTTTGTTTTCAGCAAGATAATTTATGGTAACAGAGGTAGTATGTGTCCGTAAAACTATTCGCTTTGCTTCTTCAATATTCCATTCATAATTCCATCCGTTTCTGTGAGTTTCAGAGATCTTTTTAATTTGATCCTCGCTAGGAAGTCTATTCTCCTTTATTCCTGAAACATAGAAAGTATCATGCATTTCCCTGGCAGAGTGATCCTGCGGAGTAAAAAGTACATCAAAGTTCCAAAAACTAGACTGGATTATGGGACCATCGATCTCTGTGAATCCCATTCCAACAAAAATTTCCTTGACTTCATCAATTACATCCATTAATGGATGCTTTCTTCCCGGATATACAGATTGTACAGGCGATTCTACATCTAACGAACTGAATTTAATGTTCCTCCACCTCCCTGAAGTTATCATTTCTGAGGTTAGCCTTCGTTCCTCCATTACAGGTTGATCTATCATTGTTAACAACAATTGCTTACCTTCTGCTGTTAGAGAGATTTCAGCAGTTTTCTCCTTTTTTTCTATTACATAACCAGGACGTTTTTTCAGCATATCAAATGCTTGTAATTCTTCTGGATTCAGGTTTGATTTTAGAATTTTTTTTTGCTCATTCAATTTCTGCAAAAACTCTTCTTCTGCTGATTGATAGTTTGCTAAGCTAGTCACAACAATTTCTTTCTCGCCAACAGACGTTTTTCGTTGTTCGATCCATTTGTTTCTCAAAGCATGTTGAAATGCAGAGCTGGTATCATTATCGAAGAAAAAACCTTCTTTGAAGAGATCCTTTATGCTAATATAATGCTCGCCTGTTTCTAAATTCTTTTTTCCTTTTTCTTTTATGATTTTCACGAGCTTTCTTTCGGGTAATTCATTTACTCCTATTTCCTCCATATCTGAACCAGGCAAGATAATAGTAAATGATCTATCAGTGAAAGATATCAAATTCTTAAACTTTAGCCACTCTATACCACGTCTTACTTGATCAATACTTAGATTTGTAATATGTGCAATCCTTTCAGTAGATATCCTATCATTGGTAGAAAGTACTTGTAACAAGGATCTCTCAATAGGATGAATCTTGCGATTATTACTCAATGTTGTCAAAGTTGTCAGCAGAAGAAGACTTTTTAAACGTTTAATGCTTGTCAAATTGTCAAAGTTGAAAATTAATGGTGGATCCTATTTCAAACGGTCATAATGGTGAAACTGAAAATAACGTCCATAAAGAATTCAAGGTGACACCTTGGGAAGTAGAAGGTGAAATAGATTACAATAAACTGATAGAAAATTTTGGCACACAGACCATTACCCCTGAGATACTTATGAAAGTAAAAGATCTGATTGGAGAAATTCATCCAATGTTAAAGCTTCAGTACTTCTTTTCACATCGGGATTTTGACTGGATTTTAAGCAAATATGAGAATGGTGACAAATTCTATCTTTATACAGGTAGGGGACCTTCAGGAATGATTCATATGGGTCACTTGCTGCCATGGATTTTTACAAAATATCTTCAAGACAAATTTAATGTTAAATTACTATTTCAATTAACAGACGATGAAAAATTTCTTTATGGTCAAGATCGTACAATGGAAGAGATAAAACACTATACTTATGAGAACATATTAGATATCATCGCAGTTGGTTTTGATCGTAGAAAAACGAAGATAATTGTAGATACAAAACATATTAAACATTTATATCCCATAGCAACAGAACTTGCCAAACGAATTACTTTCTCTACTGCAAAGGCAGTATTTGGTTTTTCAAATTCTACAAACATAGGCATGATAGGATTTCCATCAATACAAGCTGCTCCATGTTTTTTACCTTCGATAATAGAGGGCAAACCAACTCCAGTCTTAATCCCTGCAGCAATAGATCAAGATCCTTATTGGAGAATGACTAGGGATGTAGCAGAACGATTAGGATATCATAAGCCTGCTCAGATTCACAGCAAGTTTCTACCTGGTCTTGGAATTTCAGGCAAGATGTCTTCTTCAAGACCTGAAACAGCATTATTTACTACAGATGATCCTGAAATTATAGACAAAAAAGTTTCCAGCGCTTTCACAGGAGGACAGGCTACTGTTGCGCTTCAAAGAAAATTGGGAGGTAACGCTACTGGATGTCCAGTATTCTGGTATCTACGGTATTTCTTTGACACAGAAAGACAATCTGATGAACGTTTACTTAAATGCAAGAGTGGAAACTTGCTTTGTGGAGAATGCAAGAGCGATCTGGCAAAAGATTCCAAGTCCTTTATAGTGGATTTCAAGAAACGCAGAGAAAGTGCAAAAGACATAATTAAGGAATTTATGTATAATGAAGAAATTTAAGGTGAAAATACTATAGCAATTTCAGTAAGATTTGAATGCGAGGATAAGTATGAAGCAGAGAAACTAGCCGGTCTGATAGCGGTTCAAAAAAATGATACTACTATGATTACAGGTATCGCTGCCGTTGTCAATAATGAGATAGTTCTAATTCTAAAAGATAAATCCTCGCATAGTGTCCTACTGAAAGATGACAATACTGCACTGAGACTAAAATGTTTGATAGAAGAAGTATTAAAAGAAAAAAGATCAGTCATAGGAAGTAAATTTGATAATTATGTTACGGAAATTATTGTTTCGTAAGGCTAATACATATTTTGATTGGATAGAAGCATGTATACTTCACCCTTCAAATTCAGGTTTTGAATTCTTGTCATTGCGCCTGATCTTTAGCATAGTTCTTTATTCATTTCATCTGTAAGTATATGCTGAACCTTTTGAAAATACAGACCTGTAGAATAGGGCATTATTGGAATATATTCTTCAATTACTTGTATCACATAGGGTACCGCGCGTTTTGATATATCCATCTTAAATTTCATCCAAAGAACTCTGTCTTGTTGGAAGTGAATCTTCTTTTTTAAGTGAGCGGGAACAATTTCGATTGCTTGATCTTCTATTCTTTTATACCAATAAGCAAGATTCTCAGGGTCTAGACCTTCTTTGAGATTCTTTATCGTCGTGCTGATTTTACTGAAACTGAATTCGAATGGATTATCATGACAAGTACTCATATTTATAACATACACAACTGGTCAATCTAAGATAAAACGTCATTAATCAAAAATGATTGATCCTTCCTTAATTTTTCTTTAACAATTTGCCAAAGGAGTCAATTTCACCATTTCTTATTCTTGTAGAAGAAATATGATAGCCATCTTCCGCTCGTATCATATCAACACTAATAATATTAAGAGGTTTTAGACCATTTTTAGAACGTATATCATTTATAAGATCTCCCTTTATTGCTGTTTCAGTGCTTGATACAATAGCTTCTACATCTCCATAAATTACTGTTGGCCCATAAACATCATCAAGCTTACTAATTTCATAACTGACATTGCCAAACTTCTCTTTAATTTTTTCTTTTAGGTTACTTATTCGTTCCTCATAATTATGATGTAAAGTGTTATTACCCTTAGTACTACTTGCGAAAGCATCGCTTGAAACTCCAATAATTACTTTCTTTCCTATTTCAAAAGCTTTTGAAAGCAAAGCCAAGTGACCAACATGTATCTCATCAAATGTTCCACCAGTTGCTACCAAATTATATTTCTCTTCCATCGCTTGTATTCTACTAAATTCAAACTTTTATACAAATAGCGTATATATAGACATGTTTAAGATATTGTAAAAGAGATTGACAATCCAAAAGCACCAAGCTCAATTTCTGCACATATACTAATGATTTTAAATTATAGCAGTAATTTTATATTATCCTTATTAAAGGAATATGTTTAGTTTAGTTCCTAAATATATAGAGTAAAAAATACAAAAAAAGTATTTTATTATTATTATTATTGACCTTTTTGGAATATT
>JAREAI010000036.1:0-13252 GCA_029240435.1 Nitrososphaeraceae archaeon
AGCTGGTTCTTCAGTTAGTTCAAAGTTCTTGTAGGTATAAGGATTTACCATGTATTGACTAAAATCTAAGGTTCCATTTCTAAACTGTCCTAAACTTAGTTTGTAACCTGAGCCCTCAGCATCTACAAGCCAGCCTTCATATACATTTCCCTCATTAGGTGTAGTATTTATATCTGCACTGACATTTGTCCTACGACCATCTGAGTCTACAGTAACTGTTCCCATTTTCTCTCCTCCAAATGGCTGTCCTTCAGAAGCTGCCGTAATATCACCTGCCCTCTGTTGTGCTTCAGCTTCTTGTATATCCATAATGGGATCAGCCACTACCATTCCTACTACTCCAAAAGCTATTAACAATGCAGAAACTGACAATAGTGCTACATTAATCATATTATTCTTCTGAATGTCAATGCTAAGACAATATATAAAATTTTGGATTAGGAATTAGAATTACCTCTCTACCGATAGATAATTATTGTATACTATGATTGTTAAGATGCATATGATGCTCTAATTATAATCTGTACTTTATAGGCAAAAACTAAACCTGATGCTGTTGTTATACCAAAATTATGACTTCCAAAGATTTACAATTATTACGGCTACTATTTTTCATTGCTTTCTTAAGACATACCTGACCAATATACTTGCAAAGAAACCTCAATCTATTATTATGTGCTGGAGAATTCATCTAAGATAAATTGTCGTTGTGCTCAATATTAATTATTACTAATCATCAATATAATGAATTCTTTTTTATGTAAGCATGTTTTTTTCTCTGCCTAATTCTTCTCCTTCTTGCTTGGACTCCTTAACTACTTTGTTATCATCTAATTCATACTATGAAATTGCTTATGTTAGCCATTCAATCATTTTATGTTGTGAAAGCAAGAAGACCGTTTGTTTTATTATTTTTCCTAACAGCATTTAGTCAATAAAATTCTAAGGTTCTGACTTTTAAATGAACATTCAGTTGAAGCATGCAAGCACCTCTATGTTGCCAGGATGATGGTTGTTCTTCTTATCATATTCCTCGTCCTTCTTGTCATTTTTATTTATCACTAACTTTAGGAGATGTACATTGGCTTAATAATCGTAAAACATATGTTTGGTAGACTATGATCCATCGACTTGCAGCTTACTGGACAATAGAAAAGTCAAGACATGAGAATGGTTGCGATGATTAGAACTATTTTATGCATTTCAAATTTGTAGATTTTACCATCTCATACAAATAAATATGGTGGCTTTTTCATAAATCAAAATTTTTCATTTATTTATTTATCATGGTGTTCCTGAGTATAGGTGAGAGAGTGAATGTTTAAAGATGGCTGTCAAAAATAAAATCGCTCTTGTGACAGGAGCCAATAGAGGTCTTGGATTTGAAACCTGTCGTCAGTTAGCACAATTGGGCCTTACTGTCATATTGAGTGCTCGAGATCTCGCCAAAGGCCAGACAGCTGCAAAAATATTAATTGGTAAAGGATTGGACGTAATATTTTATCAGCTTGATGTATCAGATCAAATTAATATTAGTAGGATAACACATCAAATAGAACAAGAATTTGGACAATTAGATGTGCTTGTCAATAATGCAGCAATTCTCTACGACACTTGGCAAAATGCTGTCGATGCAGACTTAGATGTCGTCAATAAAGCATTAATAACTAATCTGTTTGGGCCTTGGAGATTATCTCAACTATGTATACCTATAATGAAGAGAAACAAGTATGGACGCATTGTAAATGTGTCCAGCGGAGCAGGCTCTCTAAATTACATGGGTAGTGGAACACCAGCCTATAGTCTCTCCAAAGCGGCGCTGAATGCACTTACTCGGATTCTAGCAGCAGAGCTTCGTGGAACAGGAATTTTGGTCAATGCAATTGATCCGGGATGGGTAGCTACTGATTTGGGTGGTAATGGAGGACGTCCTGTAGAAAATGGAGCGAAAGGAATAGCATGGGCTGCAACATTACCAGATAATGGTCCAAGCGGAGGATTTTTCTTTGATGGCAAGCCAGCTCCATGGTAACTAAACCTATTCTGAATTATACTAACTCGTATCAGACAGACAACTATAATACATATGGGTTTCGAATGTATTCCAAAAAAGTGAGGGAGTAACAAATGGAAGGGAAAAAAATAAGTAGAAAAAAAGGTGAAGTAAAAATAATAGGTTCAAAAAGTCTTGACTATACATTTTTAGACAATGATTTCTTGAACCATAAATATACTAATATTAGTCATAAAAACGATGAAGACAATAGTAATAATGTTGCGCCGAAGAACTCAAAGATAAATAAAGATATTCAACGTATAAATAAAACTGATTTAGAGATCGCAAAGTCTCGCTATAAAGGAAGAATTACTGGCGGACAATCTAGACAAAGTCATTCGTCTATTTATGAATAGTAGTAGTTCTATACAATATTAGATTTCTTTACTGTTAAAGACAGTACAAAAAGAATGAAATTTGACTAACAGCGAGGTCTATGGTTGGAAGTCCTGGTAAACTTGTTATTTCTTATTTCTTTTTTCCAGACTGACCTGTACTAGAGTCGGATCGGAACGATATCGAACACAGGCAATCAGTTTTGTGCAAGCTCTACAGGTAATTCTTTTTTTATCTAGATCGTATTTTTTCATAATCGCATTAAATGTGGATCTTCTTCTCCATGATGTCCAGGTTCAACATTAGGAACATCAAAAGGTATAGCATTTTGTGCTTGAGATAGTTCAATTACTTTATGGCAGAAACAAAAAGAAATTAAGAATCTTTATCAACAAATTTCTTTATGAGCCATGTACACGCTCTTCGATCTATTTTTGCGTATTATCTAGTTATCCATTTCGTAATATAATACTCAGAGAGATAGTTACAAAGGCAACAATATTTCAATCTATGTCCTTTTAGAAATCAAGTGTATATACAAAATAATCATAGTACTTCATTATTAAGAGTATAAATTCAGGCTGTAAAAGGGTCAAATCTTATCCTGCTTCCACCCCCCAACTGAACCTGCAGAATTCGTACAGATCAGTACTAATTTATAAAATTTGAAATGTATTTCTTATAAATATACATTATAGTCAAACAACTAAAAGTTGTATTAAAAAAACACTTGGTTATGAATGAATTATTGTACCATTGGACGAATCCAAAAAGAGTTTGCTAGCATCATGACCATTGGTGAAATTAAACATATTTAAAATTGGACTAGCTTTTTCATCAAATGATTGATCCCCAATGCGACCTAGGAGCCAATTATCTTCTATAAACCGTAAAATTGATACTTGATCCATTATTTGATGGTCTACATAATTCACTTTTGCAAAGGGAGATATGATCAACATAGGTAAGCGTCCACCATAACCACATTGAGCTTGATAACCACCAGAGGGGGGATTCCCGCAAAGACCGTCTGGTCCAAGTAACATATCATATTTTGGATCATGAGATTGACTTACAATGGGAGGCATAACATGATCATACCATCCACCGGTATCGTCATATACAATTATAACTGCAGTATTGTTCCATTCAGGTAGTTTCTGCAATCTATTTATTGTATTTACTAAAAATATCTGCTCATCAACTGGATCAGAAGCTCTTGCATGCCCTGTCTGGTAATAGGGAGCCTTAAGGAAACTTACTGAAGGTAAAATCCCTGACTCTGTGGCATTCCAGAAATCGGACAAGTCATATTGATGATTTGCCTGGTCTGTTTTGCCTATCGTATTTATTGATGTAGGAGGAAGATGATGAGGATTAGCAGTTGAATTATAATATTGAAATGGTTCATGATGTACTACATAATCTGTAATATTATTGCCTGCAATATTTACATGAGCTGATTCACATATAGCCTTGCCTTCATCTGTTATGGCAGATGGCTTAAAGCCACCTGAAAACCAACCCCATGTTATTTCTTTTTCATTTAAAAGATCACCTATGTTCTTTCCTTTCATAGATATTTTAGTTCCATTAGAACAGTCATCAAACAACGAATCTAAGTCTCCGATTAAAGTACCGTTAGAGGCTTCTCCTTCTATATTTTCTGGTACAACACCATGTGTTTGACCAGATACAAGGTTGATATGTCCTGGTAATGATGGACCAATAAGCGTGCTATGAAAATTATCGCTCATTGCAAAGTATTGGGCATAGTTCCATAATGCTGTAACAGTATTACCGTCAAAATAACCCATAACCTGATTCGGACTACAATTATCCCTTATTATTCCACTTGATTCTACGAACTTATCCATCAGACCACCATTATATGATTTTTGTATTGCAGTATAGGTATGATTATTGTCACAGGATGCAACCGTCTTAGCGTCTTGTTTATCCATTCTAAAAGGGTCAACCAAATTAGTATTATTATTCAAAAGTGCTTTAGTTAGACCATTTATTGAAGGTGTATCAAGTAAGGCCAAAAAAGGGGTCTCACCAGGGGAATTTTTAGCATAAGGATATGTACCAAAATAATGATCAAAAGAAATATTTTCCTGAAATATCACTATCAGATGTTTAATAGGCGTGTTGGTAATGATCGTATTAGCAGCACTTGAATTAGTTTCTGCCACGACTGATTGTATACTGATAGGATTTAATGCTACTGCTGCAAGAGCAATTCCTACCAATAATATGGTTGTTGCAAATGTTAGCGTACGTGGGATTAAGTTTTTTTTGTTCATTTAAGCTTTTTATAATAAGGCCTTATTTAAGAACTGGAATTGGAAGCCACGGTTGATAGCTAGAGAAGGATAATTACATTATCGTACAGAATGGATTTCCTAATAGTAATATGAGGCAATTATATCCAGGATTTCCTCGAGCCTATATCATGTAGATAGAGAAATCCAAATATAGAAATTAGCAGAACACTTTTGTATGTAGGGAACTAATCCTGACTGGAGTCATTGCGATATTTCTGCTTTTTTAGTAGGCTCAGTTCTCTTCGATAGATCGACTTATTCCTAATTTCTTTGCGCTATTAGATCCTTTGCATTGGTGTCTTTAGCGTATTCTTTGAGAAATATTAGAGTCGCTATTAGCTACTCTCTGCGGCTCTTTAGAGGTTCATTGAATACTCTAGCAGGTTTATGTTCATCCTGTTCATCTTCTTCGACTTCATCCCCATATACTTCTCCTCTTTGTACCGTCGTCTTCTGGATCGTCTTCTTCTATCTCTATCTTTTTTATTGACCATTTATTCTGATCTTCTATCTCTTATTGAAAAATTATGAGCGTATTGCTTGAATATGTTGTGTGTTCATATATGGAGTTACTTTGAAACCAACGACTGTGTTATTTATGTTCTCTTTATTGGTAACGTTCTGGCTTTCTATACTCACCGGTATAGATTATTAGAATACTGTGTATTATAACTTAACCCAGATAATTAGGGTGATATTGATATTGTCGTGTAATGAAAATCTTTTACACGTGTATAGCGCTGCTTTGCTCCTACACTAAATACCACAAGTTAATAAAACTTGTCGTCAATTTGACTTTTTTGTAAGCCATAAGTGATTGTATAATCTCTTTTTTACTAAGATCTTGATAATCGTCAAGAAGTTTACCCGAGGACATCTGATATACAGTAGCAACCAAGAAAGATATTTGACAGTAGATAAAGAAGATCAGAAGAAATTGATTCACAGCTAACAAAAGGTGACAACATACTCAGGATTCAACGTTGGGCTTAGGCAGAGATAAAAGATACCACATTATATCTGCCTATGTGTCAATTATGATTCTTTTTTTGGGCTTCTCAATAATGTATAGATAAAGTTAAAAGATTTATGGTCGTTCCAATTTGATAAGCGTTCCAACTTTGGGATTACTATGTAGCAAAGATAGAGACTGAGCAGTAGCCATGTTTATCAATTTTCTATATTACGACATTCAGCCTTCCATACTTGAAAAACCAAGATACAAATAATTGTATCGTAAGTAATCTATAGATGAATAGAATAAGCGCTCTATATGCAATAGCAATCGCTACATTAACAACGGCCGTCGTTATTACAGGTGCATTGTTGGTTAGCTATGAGGAAAATCAAGTTATGGCATATTCTAGAGCCTATGGGAAAGGAAATTTCACTTTTGGAACAATATCTAGTATACAAAATGATGAGAGTGGCAATCCAGCTTGGGTGGTTTCAGGTCATTGGAAGGGTAATTTATTGAGCAATCAGTCTAACGTTACCAGTCAAGGAAATATATCATCATCTTCAGGTCCTACGTTTAATGCATCCGTTGAGATGATAATGCTGAACGGAACGGCAGCTCACACTCATACTATTACTAATTTTGTTCTAGCAAATACATCGATGCCAAACAATATGACAAGAATATTTAATGGAACGTCCACAGCAAGTATGAGAGAAGGCCCAGTTACAGACATACCGACTGGCATAAGCATTATGGGAGATAAAGTAATAAGTATTTGGCTTGATCCTTCAAAGATAAATAATCACTTTGGAAATACACCAATCTATGGCACAGTTATGAATGAGCATGGAGATAGACAAGGTTATTCAAAGGGCAATAATACTCAAATGGAAAGTAATATTTGGTCAAAATAATAAAGGCGTAAATAGATAGATAGCAAATAGAGTAACTCAATAATATTTTCTTATTTTTTCTTACAAAATAATATTATATTTTTAAGAAGGTATTTGAAGGAAGATCAGGATTTGCTGGACGCGTCTATGGTCAATTCTCCTCATTCATGCTAGAGATAGTAACTGATATTGTGATAATATTTGTATTTCACTGATTTCCCTGATTATCAAATTCAGATCAAGTTCTACAAGTTAACAAGCAATGAAAATCTAAATAATAATACATGAAATTTAATTTTTGCGTTGTCTATTCGCTGTTTAATGTTATTATGCCATAATCATTTATATAAAACAAGTATAATTTGAACGCATATGACCAGAAGGGTTAACAGTAGATCAGCTGTTACTTTGTTAGCAATCATCCTTTGTTTTGCAATAACAAACATCATCATCACTTCATCAGTTTATGCACAACAACCGCAATACTCTTTTGTTACAAAATGGGGTTCAAATGGCATTAGTTTTGGTGAGTTCTCGCAACCAATCGAAATAGCAATAGACTCGGCAGGAAATGTTTACATAACAGATTTCACTAGTGTGTCTAATAAAGTACAAAAGTTCGCAAGTAATGGTACATTCATGACATCTTGGGGATCGTTAGGATTTGGAGATGGATACTTTTCTAATCCAATTGGCTTAGCCGTCGACTCCTCATCAAATGTCTATATTGCAGACTTTGGTAACCCGGATACAGCCGTACAAAAGTTCGCAAGTAATGGTACATTCATCACATCTTGGGGCTCCACAGGTTTAGGAGATGGGCAATTTATAAACCCCGCTGGCATGGCTGTTGATTCATCAGGCAATGTATATGTTGGTGATTTTGGAGAAAATAACCGCGTACAAAAATTTGATAGCAATGGTGACTTTATAACAAACTGGGGAACTCCTGGCACTGGTGATGGGCAATTCATTACACCTGCAGATATAACTGTAGACTCAACAGGTAATGTGTATGTAGTAGATGGTGGAAACAACAGAGTACAAAAATTTGATAGCAATGGTAACTTTATTACTAAATGGGGAACTCCTGGCACTGGTGATGGGCAATTCGCTAGTCCTGCCGGCATAACTGTAGATTCTTCAGATAATCTTTATGTCACAGATTCTGGCAATGATAGTATACAAAAATTTGATAGCAATGGTAACTTTATTACTAAATGGGGTTCCAGCGGTAGTAATGACGGCCAATTCCTAGATCCATTAGGTATTGCAGTAGACTCTACTGGTAATGTGTATGTAGTAGATAGCGGACATAGCCGCATACAAGTATTCACTCCATCCTAGAATTCAAGGTGATGGATACAATAATCTATGGATTTGTCTGTAATCACTTAAATGCAACATTACACAATAAGTACAAATTCATTTTACTCAGCAATTTAAACTGATAGTAATTCGATACTCATGCACTTTTTAGTATATTATTATATATTAATAGTAAAATACGAGTGAAAAACTAATAACTATTTATCTTCTAATTCATGTTGTTTTCAATCATGTTCAAGTTCCTCAAATCACTTAATGTCATACTACTAACTGTTTCAATGCTAATGTCACTTTCTATCTACTTCAAAAGTATATGTCTCTCCATGATGCAGATAGTAGATACGGTCTTCAAGCCCTGCCTCCTTAACTTCATGCTGAAAATCTTCAAGTGGTGACTTAAATACATCGTAGTCATTGTAGTGTATAGGAATAGCCTTCTTTGGATTGATTATATTAAACATTTCAAGACCCTCCCTAGCATCCATTGTAACTAAGATTCCCATGACTCTAGTTCCACCAAGATGTAATAATGCTAAGTTAATGTCAGAATGGCGTTTAGGAATTTCTTTGATATCATCAAAGACTAGCGTATCGCCTGTAATATATATCCTAATTAGATGATGACTGCGACCATCTACTTCTTTGATCTTAAAGTCGAGAATACTACCCATAACTTGAGGAAGAAACATTGCAACTGGAAGCGGACCATGTCGTCCCGGAGTTGCTGTGATCTGAAGCTGTACATCACCTTTAACAAATGAAATGCTTTCCCACTTGTCTAACTGCTGAGGATTAGTAAATCCTCTAAGGCTCAACTCTTCTGTTGCATGGGGAGTAGTAACAATAGGCAATGATTTATCCAATTCACGTATTGCAACCTGATCAAAGTGATCTCCATGGAAATGTGAGAGAATAACAAGATCCAGTGGAGGTAACTGCTCGATGTTCACAGCTGGATTTGTAAGCCGTGTAGTATACAATCCAAATCCGAGATTGACTTTCTCATGCATATGAATGAAGGTAGGATCAGTTAGAATTGTAAACCCTGCATAGCGAATAAGCACTGTTGCATTTCCGATAAAGAATATTGATCCTGTATCTGGTTGTGTAGAAGATGATGATGATGTATTGATGGAGGAGGAGGAGGAAGAAGAAGATGATGATGTTGTTGTTGTTGGAAGTATAATTTCTTTTGTCGTTTTAAACATGATGGTCTCAGGATAGCTCCTATCATTATAGATATTATTAATTGTAGAAGAATACTATTGGTTATGCTCTTCACTTCTGGCCGAAATAGTCATATAGATTTCATAAAGAATGTATAGAACAAACTACAAAAAGTAAAAGTTGAATATTGCAGCTTATTGTTATTATTTCTCACACACACGCTAATCTGCGTTAAAGCAAAATAGCAGCTTGTTATATATACATATAATATAGTCATGTTTAAAAAGACAAAAGATCAAGAAACAAAAGAGACTCTCTATTCTGAGGAGACTGTTAAAGATTATCAGGAACAAATAATTCAAACTTATAGAAATGTGATAGATAACTATCTAGAATCACAAAAACAAATTCTTGATTCATTGCAATTATCTTGGTCTCCAATTATATACAATATTTATGGAAAAGTGGGATTTTGGAACTATTATTGGTGGTGGATTAATCCACTGAAAATGATGTCAGAGGCATATGGAAGAATAATATATAATAGCTTTGCAGAACATAATAGCCTCAAGTAGACTAGCAAATAATAGACTCTTTTCTATATACTATAATTGAGATAGTATTTACAGGAAGTGAGAGAGAGAAAGTTAGGTATTTGATCTCAACAACTATATGAAATACCGTCACTTGTCAAATGGCAAAAAACTCATAGATAAGATGCAAGCGTGTGTACTTACAATCATTAATTACATGTTTTCTGATAGAGAGTAATATCATGTCAAAACTGAATCAGACTGACATTATGAAACAAAAATTCATTTTGGAATTAAATGGTGCCCTGGCCATGGAAAATGCAGGAATAGAGCGATTGCAGGTGCGAATTGCAGAAGTTAGCTTACAAGAGGCGAAGCAACAATTGCAACACCACCAACAAGAAAGTAAAGAGCACCAAAAAAGGTTGCAGCAGTTAATATCTAGTATAGGTGGATCTCCTACTCAAGAGAGATTAGGATTGCCATTGCCGTCTTATCCACAGACTATAAAGGAAATGATGAATAATTCTATGACTGAGCAAGAATGGGAATTAAAAAAGGCTGAAGAAGACATGATCGTAGAAAATGCAGAAGTCACATGTTATCTTATGTTGATACAAAAAGCTCAGATGGCAGGAGGAGTATTTTTTAACGCAGTAGAACCATTATCACAGAACATGAAAGATGAGGAGCATATGGTCGATTGGATCAAGACTAATTCGCCTGGAATGCTTGCTCAGTTATGGCCAAAGATACAGTCATCAGTTGCTACTTCATCATCATCATGAAAGCATTAGTATATCATGGGCCAAGGGATGTTCAAATAGATGATAAACCTCATCCTACTATACAACATCCTAAAGATGTAATATTACGTGTTACTTCAACTGCCATATGTGGTTCTGATTTGCATCTTTATCATGGTACTGTATCTGGGATGCAACCAAGACAAACGCTAGGACACGAATTTATGGGAATAGTAGAAGAAGCAGGACCAGAAGTACATGAAGTACAAATAGGAGATAAAGTAATAATTCCATTTAATATCAACTGCGGTCGTTGTTGGTGGTGTAGAAATAACTTGTGGTCTCAATGTGATAGATCTAATCCTAAAGGAGATTTAGGAGCAGCATATGGTTATACTCAACTTCTTGGAGGATATGATGGAGGCCAAGCAGAATATGTACGAATTCCATTTGCAAATGCGGAGGCAACACTGAAGGTTCCAGATAGTATTAAAACCGATGAACGAGTATTGTTCCTTAGCGATATACTTCCAACTGGTTATTTTGGTGCTGATATTGCTAATGTACAGCCAGGAGATGATGTAGCAGTATTTGGTGCAGGACCAGTTGGTTACTTTGCAGTTATGAGTTCGTTTTTACGTGGAGCTGCCAGAGTATTCTCAGTTGATCATTGGCCTACTCGTTTACGCAAGACAAAAGAGTTGGGAGCTGAGATTATTAACTTTGATAACGAAGATCCAGCTGACAGAATAAAAAAAGAAACTAATGGAAAAGGAGCAATATGTATAGACGCAGTTGGATATGAAGCAGTAGGACACATGGCAGGTAACGTTAGTGGTGGTGGTAATGGTAGTCGTGGTCGTGGTGGCAAACGTAGTAGTAGCAAAAATAATAATACCCACAACAACAACAAAGGTCATGATCATTCCAGAGTATCTAATCCTGCTTATGAGCCAGGTAATCCATTGCAGGTAATTACCTGGATGTGTCAAACTGCAAAAAATATTCAACTATATCAATACCAGGAGTATATGGATCTGCCTATGACCAATTCCCACTTGGACTATTGTTTAATCGTAACATCCAAATCCAAATGGGTCAGTGTCCTGTCAAAAAATATAATGAACAATTACTTCATCTCATTGAAACAGGACGAATAGATGCAACGAAGATTATAAGCCATACTATGAAACTTGACGAAGCACCTAAAGGATATGAGAGTTTTGATAAGAAAGAAGATGTAACTAAAATTGTACTCAAACCAAAATAAGAATAAATTATCTGAAAAGAGTTATTTTTGATTGCATTAAGTAAAATCAGATGTACATATAATCAAGCGAGCCAAAAACCTAAAATATATTAGATGTGAAAAAGACCAGAGATAATAATAATCACAATGATAATAGCAGCAGGTTAGTAGCATTCTCCAAGAGCAATTAGATGTGTATATATGATGCTGATGTACATAAAATCATGGTATCTTTATTTAGGAAGCCTTAGGAAAAATCATTCAATGTACGACGAACGAGAGAACGAGTTGGAGGGAGGAGTAATATGACCAGCCGCTCTCCTGACGCCGCCGCAAACAGGCGCCCCGTCCTCCGCTCCGCCGAGATCGACGAGCTCCTTTCGATGACGCTGATTGCGAACTTGGCCACGCTCGACGACGACGGGGGTATCCACATCCTGCCCATGTGGTTCCTGCGGGTTGGTAACGACATCTGCATTCCGACCTCTCACTACACACACAAGTATCGGAACCTCCTGGCCAGACCACGTGCATCTGTGATGATCGACGTGTCGCGGGCGGGCTTGAATCTCAAAGGAGTGTTAATCAGGGGTAGGGTGGAACTCGTCGAAGGAGAGGATGAGGCGCGGCGGATCAATCGCTTGATCCATTTGAAGTACTTGACCCCAGAAGCGCTAAGCAACGCCAGCGTCGCTTCCTACCTCTCGAAAGGCGACGACGTAACTGTGAAGGTACACATGGACCACGTGATCAGCTGGAACCTGGACGACTCGAAGGCGGGAAAGGCCCTACGTGTTGGCGGCTGGTTCCGTCCACTCGACGGCTAGGGGAGAAGTAGCAGAGATGCTTGGCAAATCCAGATGTTGTAAATATCTCGTAAGTTGACTTGCTTATTTTTTGTTTTTAACTGTTCAATAATGTTTTTGACATCTGTGGATAATATTGATTAATACTCTAAATGATTTGCCGCAATAAAACCTATAGTATTATTTATCAATATAGAATTATATAGTGAATATAGATGTTCTTTATATGAACACTATGCAATCTAAAAAATACTGTTACTAGTAATTTGTTACTTTACCTTTGTTATCTCACGAGTAATACTGTCTTGATTTCTATTGCTACCATACCTAGTTCTGTTATCAGAAACTTTTGAAAAAAAAGATTGAGTTGATTGAGATACTTCATAGAATAATAGAATGAAGTGGATTAGGGGTAGGGTTATCATTTATTATCTATTCTATGAAGAATTCAAGTCAACTACCATGTATTACTAGTTGGATTTGAAGAATAAAAAAACTTATCCGATATAAAACACTTATAGTACTAGTCCTCAATATAGATCTACATAGTCTATATGATTACATTTGGTAAAGGTGATAAGTGTAAGATAACTTGTACAAAAATAGCAAGATGCATAATAATGATAGCCAATTAATTCAAAGCGTAGAATACAACATCTATACCACTAACCGCCATTTTGCACTCTGTGAATCATGTTTTTGGAGTGCAACTATTTTCAAATCGGATAAAAAGCAAGAACAAATTGTCAATACATGTCCTATTTGTTCTGATGAGAATAATATCTCACTAATTCCACTTACAAAAGACGAAGTTTATGAATTATCTACGAGATCCAAAGGTGGACT
>JAREAI010000258.1:0-5410 GCA_029240435.1 Nitrososphaeraceae archaeon
TGGTATTCTCTTTTCAAGCTTAAGGAGGATCCGTTCGCTAGAGAAATACCCGATGAGGAAATTGAATCTTACTTTATAGACAGAGAGAATATCATAGAGAATATCATTTTTGATATTGGAGTTGCCTCAAGGGAAATACCAATCATAGTTTTAATAATTGCCCCTACAGGTTTTGGAAAATCTAGTCTTTTAAAATACATTTACCATATCATAACTAAAATAGCATCAAGCAATAAAGAAAAATATAATTTTAAAGGTGAATATATGCCTGCACCGTCGCTTTTTGAAACAGAAGATGAGAGAAGTGGAGCAGAAGAAGAAGAAGGAGAAGGAGAAAGTAATGATGATAATTATTATACTAATAATAAAGACAATGTTCAGTCTTGGATTAAGATTTCAAAGAGGATTAGAGATTTCATATTATTTGATGATGCAAATCCTAATTACATAAGGACAATTATTAAAGAATTTACAAATACAAAACTAAAACTATTTGCAATATCACCTATTGATTTAGAGCAAGCTCTATCAATAATACAATATGAACCCAAAATATACTTTCTTAGTGAATTTAATTACAACGATTCTGTGAGTATGCTAGAACAGAGATTAAAGATGACAATTCAAACAGAGAATAAAAACAATATCAAAATTTACGATCTTTTTAATGAGACAGCCATAAAAACTATTTATGATAATAGTTTTGGAATACCCAAGCTCATATTAGAATGCTCGTCCAAGGCACTTTCACTTCTCAAGAACATTGTCATTGGAAAGCCCTCCAAATCAGGGCAACAGCAAATAGATAATAGTAATAATAATAGAGTAACGTCTCAAATAGCAATTCAAGCATGTAGACAAATTAAATGTCAACAAGCAAAAAAAGAGTATGAAAATCTTTCAGATGTCAGGAAGGAAATTATTGACAAGATCATATTCAAAGCAAGATCTGCTACTAATATAGCAGCAGAAATAAGAAAAGATCGTACTACTGTTTCTCGGTATCTTAATGAATTAAAAGATCTTGATTTGATCACCTTTAATACGCAGGGAAGAGAAACAGTTTACAAAGCTACTTTGCCAACACAGATTCTTTTTGAAATGGAACATATGCCTGCCATAGAAAGAGATAGAAGCAGAGGAGAAGCAGATAAAGGAAGAGAAGGAGAAGAATTAGAAGGAGAAGAAAAAAGACATGTCTAGGCTTAGAATAATTAGTCTTGCTCATCGTGCAACTTGGTCAGATGTAGTATCTCAAGATGCAATAGAAAAGATGTGTTGCATATACAATATTAGCAAACTCAAAAGAGAAAATTACATAGTAGCACATTTTGTTGTCGACAATGAAATCAGTCAAGACTATAAATGTCTAGAAAAAATATTGCAAGAAGATGGATGCTTACCTAATGGAATAGGTGTGCCAACTGCAGTTCCAAAGGCTACAAAAATTATCCTCATTTTCAACTTAAAAAAAGGTTTGTGCTATTCTTTGTATCCTGGAGCTCTCTTAAACTTTGAAATTATTCAACAGTGCTTATCTGATCTAGAGAAAGAAACTGCAATACCTCTCAAGGCTGCTAGACTTTTCTATTATAATAAAGATATTCTTGAAAAAATAACAATTGTTGCGAAGAGCTTAGGCTACAAGCCATACCTGTCAAAAGGAGATTTCGACACCGTCAAAATAACGGCAGAAGGAGATTTAGACTCAAATTATGATTGGAAAGCATATGAAGAATCACTAAATGATACTGAAAAATGGACGATCATTGGTTACAGAAGGCCAACAAACCATTTTGACGATTTATTTCGATTATACAATAGAAAGAAAAGTAGCGACATAGCATTACCTGAGACAGAAGAACTTGGTTATGCTGATGATCTAGTTGACAGAATTCTCAATATACAACTAATATTTGAAAATGCTGTAGGTAAGGAAATTTGTGATTATTGTTTTCCAGAACCAATAACTACTTTATCACAATTTAATGCATGAGAAAGAATAAATATACAGTTTTAGATGTGATAATAGTTGACAAGACATTAGAAAAAACTAACGTATCTTTTATGCTTATAGAACTGACGAAATCTAACAAATTTAAAAAATTCATCTTTTCAAGAGGTTCAGATAATCCATATCATGAAGGTTTTTGACCGTATTTTCCCCTCCCTTTTTCTTATGCTCTTTAGTCTTATTTTTCTCTATTTTAGATTGACGACTTAGACTCAATATTATTAAAATATTGTTAATCCTTATATGCTTTGTCAATAATGTATGATGACAAAAATATTGTATAAAATATTCATGTGATAAACGATGATGATGATTATCCATAAACTAAAAAACTTCCGTTACACATAAAGCGAGTAGGTATATGAGTGTCTTTACTTCTTCTTACTGACTGTTATTGGGATGCTATATTCTTCTTCTTTTTTTGTCATTTAATATTCGACATTCTTTATGTATAATATGCTAAGTAATAATGTGTACTATTCGAGCGCACTTGTTATGATAGTATTTCTTTTTTTGACGACCTATCCCTCTACTAATTACAGAATCAATAGGCGTAATTTCCTTATTACAAAAGTAGCAAAGTCCTTTTTGAATATTCAAAATAAATCTCATTACACGTTTATTTTCTACTATTGTATAAACCATTTCTTGTTATCCTAAGACGGTTTTAATTTTTTATTATTGTATGGATCTGTATATGCCGCCGCTGCAATATTACCATGTATATTTTCTTCTATTCTATACAATGCTGTGTCTATATAATCATCAGTAATTAATGAGGGCATATTAATACAACATGTTTTAGGAAGTAGTGAATTTATTTTGTACAGAATTTGAACCTTTTTATCTATATCTTCTTCCTCATAGCAATCTTCAACTAGTTTTGCAATTATAGCGTGATGTCGTATTGTTATATTTGTACTCAATTTGTAATTATCCACTCCTGTTATTCTTCTAGTAAATACCATAGAATCTGAAACTTTTACATGTGTCACATTTATCGACCATGAACTTTTTATCCCATGAAAATTCAGAAGAAGAAGAAGCCTTTCCAATGCGTTCAAACAGTACGCCACATTGCTTGCATTGATGAAGATATGACATAACCTTATTTCTTCTACTTCTGCTGTTCTTGATAGTAGATAATCTTAGGTTCATACTTATGTATAGGTAATAAAGTATAAAAAGATATTACACTAATGTATATTTATAAAAACATTTTATGTATATACTTATATATGTGTAAATTCCAAAGATATGTGTAGCAATCTAATATGGCCTCGCTGACTAAAACAAAATTATACAAAGTCGAGGCTAAATCCGCAAAAACAGGAGTAAAAACTTATAGACATTCAATATTTCTAGAAAAGGCCTTTGTAGAGGATAGTTTATTTCCTTTCAAACCTGGTGAAAATTTAATTGTTAGGATAGATAAAGATAGACTAATTATTACAAAGCTCAAAGACTAAAAGAAGTTCTTATATTATGATAGATAAGGAATATGACGTAAAGCAAAGCAAATATCTATAGTGTACTGAAGAGATATTTATTATTGTTTTGCAATATTAAAGTGCTATTAACTTAAAAAAACCTATAGCTGAAAAAAATCTACTTTAATTCTTATTTATGGTAACAACAACATAGTCTATGTATTAGTTCCATTTTCTAGAGTATTCCATATAATGTAGAGCATCAGAAACAGGGTGGTGGTGGTGAAGGTGTGTCTATCCTCATAACCCATCTATGACTTTTGACAGGGGCAAATCTAACAATAACCTATCTAAATAATCTAGATTTGTTGAGGATTAAGATTATTCAGTGACAGTTAGATATACAAGTCATATGTGAAAAGTGTTTGATTATTAACTACTTTTTCAAAATCAATAGGTCAGATAATCTTAGTCAGAAAAGCTTCAAACCAAAATAAGTAACAGATATGATGCTACTATTCATGATGTATTTGTTTAGCAATCAATGAAGATAACAATTTATCAGGAATGAAAGGTCTTAATCTAATTGCTATTTTTTCTTTAGTAGACCCGATGATATACTTTTGCTTTGGATTTGGAGATGATATAGATTTACAGATAACATCTGCAACTACACTTGATTTTAAGCCATTATAATTCGTTTTAATAAAATATTTATTGTAAGCTTCAATAAACCTTGAGTACCCATTGTTATTACTACTACTATTATTATTGTTATTTATTAGATCATCTATCCTTGTCTTCAGAACATCATAGATATCTGTTTCAATAACTCCTGGATTAATGGTTATGATTTTGATGTTTTTATTCCAAACCTCTATTCTAAGAGCATCAGATACCGCTTCCAATGCAAATTTTGTTGCTGAATACGCTCCAATCAAAGGAAGTGATATTAATCCAGCAAACGAGCTTACATTTACAATTCTTCCTCCTCCTTCTCCTCCTCTTTCTCCTTCATTCCTTTGTATCATCATTAATGGTAATACTTTCTTTGTAAATCCAACAAGACCAAAGAAATTTGTTTCAAACTGGCTTCTTAGGTTATTCATACTTATATCTTCAATTGCTCCAGGCTCCACGTAGCCTGCATTATTTACAAGACCATAGACTGTATTTTCATTAGCAGTTGTTGAGATTATAATATCTAGGACATTGTTAAATGTTTCTGGCTTAGTAATATCAAATTCTATTGGAATGTAAAGATCTTCTTTTTTATTCTCTTTAGATACTAATTCAGAGGAAAATAGATTAACAAGCTTGTCATACCTTCGCGCTAATCCAAAGACTTGATAACCAGATTGTATTAATTTTATAACAGTAGCTTTGCCAATACCACTTGAAGCTCCAGTCACTATGACCGATTTTGTCAACAATTTATTTTTCAAGTTACTTAGAAATTAGTATATCTCTTCTATTACTTTTCGATTATATCGAAATTATAATAATATATGAGATCAGCTCACAAATATGCCAGTAATACAAATAAAAAAGATCCAAGGAAGATTTGTCCGACAGAAAAGAGAACTAATTAGAATATTATTAACAAGATAGACATAGAAGGATTATGAAAACGAATAGGAAAAGCTAAGAATCTTAATCTATGAACTTTCAAAAAAGAATTGGAGAGATGCAAAATTCTCGAGTAGATATAAAATAGGAAAGAAAACTAATAATAGTAATAGTAATAATAGTAATATCATTATCCAATATACATAATATTATTATTATTTTGAATATAATCTTGTTTAATATTATCTACTAATGATCTAAAAAATTCCCCTAGTGGTAGGAGAGAGATATATTATCTAAAGGTATTATAGATCTAATCTTCAAAGAAAGGCCTAAACTGAATATCAAAACCAGGGGAATCATTAGCAAATTGCTTTATTGTGATCATTTCACATAT
>JAREAI010000259.1:0-4302 GCA_029240435.1 Nitrososphaeraceae archaeon
TTAACTTCGTTTTCTCCTAAAAGACATGCATTGATAAAGGGATCAAATATTTCAAGATCGTCACATCTTATCTTAGCAAGTCCACTTTTGCTATTCAACGTACCTGGCATTCTAAATACTCTATGAATATCAGTTGTTACATGAGGATCGATACGTACGCCGATCTCGCGAGTCAATCTAGACAGTTCTACTTTAAACCCCTCATAACCTCCTTTCTGTTGTACTATATTATTCAATTTGACAGTTGACAGCTGATCAATTCCTAGTTTATTTGCTATTCTTTTACGCCATCCATAAGAAAGGCCGCTCTTTGGAAATTTAATTAGAACACCTTCTGGTCTTTTCCGTACTCCTATACTTTCAGGCATCATACTAACACCCATTAGATAACCTACAATGTCCGCTCTAGATCGCGAATCAAGTGAATTAAATCCATTGTCTAAGATATGAAGGTGAAACCCGCTGTTACCAGAAAAATAGACTTCTATACAATTTTTGTTGATCCCTAGATCAGTTATTAATATATTAATTAACTTTATTACTTCTTTTTTTAGAGACAACACACATTTACTACAAGGAACTGATATGTGATCTAGCTTGGAGAAATCACATTTAGAACATGAATTTGTATTTCTCTCTAATACTCCTCCACAATTTAAACAGAGAAAGTAGGAGTGTGTCTGCTCGCAAGGTAGATGCAAATCTTTTGCATCAATATCGAAAATTAAATCTGCTCCGCCCCACTGTTTTTCCTGCATAGGATAGGTTGGAAATCTATAGAATGCATTTGAGCAGTAGATATCTGATGGAGCCTCCTTGATCAAAATGGCCAAAAGTTCGCCAATAGTTCTAAATGAAAGATGTCGCACGATCCCTGAATTAAATTGCTTATATCCAAATTCGCGCTCTCCTATACGTGGTGGGATACCAATATTTTTACTATGTTTAAAATAATATTCTCTAAACGCGCTCTTAACAAGGGCCATACTCTTATCCTTATCTTTACTGGTAATCATGTCTTTTTTTGAAGTTTCGATCTAAATTGAATCGGATTCGTTATTCCGTTACATTCTTCAGTTGCAAAACAAAGATTTTCATTTCGAAGTTTTTCGCAAGAAGGGACAGAATATTTTGTATGACTACCACGGTTGCCAGCCAGATGCTCTACTTGATACTTTGTAATATTCTCATTATAATCAGGTGCATTATGAAAAAGTATTACAATATCATCTACACTTTTTCCGATTGCCAGCATATATGTCGCAAGCATCAGTCTTGCAGAATGTGGAAGATTTTCCCCTCTGTTCATTACCTCTAATGAGTTTTTTATGCATGGTGGATAATCTATTGGCTGATATCTTCGATACTCATAACGCGGCTGAAGCTTTATTCTCAAATCATCTACCTTTGCTTTGATAGAATGTGGTAAGTTTGATAAAGTCATTGTCTTGATCCGAGAATAAATTAGTGAAGTCAGCTCGCTTCTAATGAGTCTTACAGTTTCATCGGCATCAAGATAGACGTATCCGTTATGGACTAATCTGTTAATCAATTTCCATTCTTCTTCATGAAAATTTAAGGCTCGTGTAAGATAATCAGTTACTCTAACTTTGAATAGATTGGTATCTTTAGAGTCTAGATCAACATTAATATTAAATAAGTCTTCAAAAATTTTGAATAACAGCAGACGTTTTCTTTCATTGTTTCTTTCTTTCCTTAAATCCTCAGTCAAATACTTCTCGGTTCTCATTGCTTCAAACAATGAATACTTCTTGAGTATGGATTCAATGCCTATAGATTTTGCGATCATGAGTGTGACAAGAAATGTAAGTATTTCTATCTCATACTTGTCTAATTTCTCGTAGATTGAGCCCTTGGTTATTTCTGTCTCTATTCTCTCTACTGCTCTGTCAATAATATGACTCATTTCAGGCCGGTTAAATTCTTCAAAATCGAAATGTGTTTCTCGAATGTAATCTGAAGCCTCATTTAGAAATGGATATTTTGCTAGATCGCTTGTTCCAAGTTTTATAGACAATGTCTATTGCAAGTTTCTCTTCATACTAGAATAAAAACGCCACGTAAGATTAGAGCAGTTAATTGTTACATTTTAGCCATATCATTTATCCTAAAATGAGTTTTCATGTTGCAGTCATCACCACCAATACACATGAAATTCAACTGATAAAAAATAAAATTGGCTGCAATATCATTTTAAATATTGAGTAATAATCCAACATGAATATGTAGTAAGTTGATATATTGCACAAGAGAGAGGTTTTAAAGACCTTTACGAAAATGTGATACCAGCAAATACGCCAAAATTCAGTTGTTGTAGATATATGTTATTCATCAAATCTTTCCGATAATGTCAATGCATATTATTGTATAAATGACCACTTTTCAAATAGATACGAATCCACATAAACAGGATCTATCGTTGTTGTTGTTAGGTAATTAACAAAAATTAGAATTATAGCAGTTAAAGTAATCAACTGCTGAGTTAAAAGGTTACATAAATTCTTATGGGGCTCCAATGAGCATAACTGCTGCTTGGAAAACATCAGAGTGACGTTTTATTTGTAAATAAAATGGTAATCGCATCAAATTTTGGCATAATTACAAAATTTCCGCTTATAGTAATAGCATTTTCAATATATATAGAGCATTAATTGATTCAAATTAAATATCTGAATAGATATATATTAATCGTTCATCAATTAATGAAACTAGAGAATCATATTAAGATAGACAACAGTAAATTTAAAACATGTGATTGAGGAGTTCTAGAGAAGATGATCTATTACGAAGAAATAATGAAGTTGGCGCTTGAAAGAGGTTTTTACTTTCCAAGTTGTGAAATTTATGCTGATGCTCCAGCTGGCTTCTGGGAATATGGTCCACAAGGAGTCAATATGAAGAATAAGTTTATCGATCTATGGAGAAGAGAACTTGTTAGACGTGATGGAATGATGGAAATAGATGGGTCTCAAATCATGAGTAAGAGCGTTTTTATTGCATCAGGACATATTAACAATTTTACGGATCCTATTGTCAAATGTTTAAAGTGCAAATCCATTTTTAGAGCAGATAGATATATCACAGAAAAAATTGGTGAGGACGTTCATGAAGGAATGACCAACGAAGAGATGGATGTAATTATAAAGAAACATGACTTGAAATGCGCAAATTGTAATGGGGAATTAGATTCTGTTAAGCGATTTAACATGATGTTTAAGGTTAACATAGGTCCAGCTCAGGAGGAAGCTTATCTAAGACCAGAGACCTGTCAGACAATTTTTGTTGATTTTGCTCGAATTTTCAAAACTATGCGAGGAAAACTACCTCTAGGAATTGCTCAAGTAGGTAAAAGTTTCAGAAATGAAATAGCTCCAAGACAAGGCTTGCTAAGACTAAGAGAATTCTATCAAGCAGAGATCGAAGTATTTTGTAATCCACAGAAATTGAATGATTTGCCAAGATTCGAAGAAATTAAAAATACAACTTTGAGACTTTATGATGGAACATCATCAATTGAACTGACAGCAGATGAAGGCATTAGAAAGGGACTTTTGCCAAATAAATTAGTAGCATACTATCTTGCTCTCTTGAATGAATTCTATGCAAAAACTGGAATAGATATGAAACGCACTCGTTTTAGGCGACTGACTAATACTGAGAAGGCATTTTACTCAACAATAGCCTTTGATTTTGAAGTCGAGACAAGCACTGGTTGGCTGGAACTTGTTGCATGCAACTATCGTTCTGACTATGATCTTCAGGGTCATGCTTCTACAAGCAAACAGAATCTCGAAGTAATTGACCCATCAGATCAGAAAAAGGTCTTACCCCATGTATTTGAGCTTTCAATGGGAATAGACAGAAGCATTTTCACAATTTTAGAACACTCTTACTTTGAAGACAAGGAACACGATGACAGAATTGTACTAAAACTCAAACCTTATCTTGCGCCTGTGTTGTTAGGAATACTTCCTTTGATGACAAAGGACGGACTACGTGAAAAAGCTCAGAAAATCTATTCTGAACTTAAAAGAGAATTTGATACTTTTTATGATGAATCTGGCTCGATAGGTAGAAGGTATAGACGATTAGAGGAGATAGGAACTCCTTATGCCGTAACAGTTGATAAAATAACAATGGAAGATGATACAATTACAGTTAGATACAGAGATACAATGCAGCAAGAAAGAATTAAGATATCACAACTGCCTTTATTCTTGCAAACAGCTTTATTCAAAAATAATAGATAGGTGTAAAATCAGTGACGACGATAAGTAGTAG
>JAREAI010000260.1:0-5174 GCA_029240435.1 Nitrososphaeraceae archaeon
TTGTTCCACAAGAATATCAATTTAATACAATAGAACAGGCTGCTGAAATTATAATGTATGTTTTTAATCATTTGCCAAAGACAGAGCGAATTAAGATAAGCTATGATATAAATAAATTCTCAAATTCTCACTATATTGAGAAATTTCAGACCATATTAAATGAATTATTATCTCGAAGAAGGAAATAATAATGTCTGCTGATGTAAACATTACATTTTTAAATGAACAAGACAGTCGCATATGTTCTCTTCATTTAACTGTTTTTGCTACTAACAATCATTATTTGAGCAAAGTTTTTCAGCCACTCTATCAGTATTTCAAATAGTATGATTGTTGTATAATAAATGAGATTGTTATTTTGTTGGTAGTTATATACCAGAAAATGAAGGGAAAAAATGCACTTTGTGGTAAGCAGATATCTAGAACTTTAACTTTAGCAATTGTATTTGCTATGGTATAGAATATAATAGTATAGATATCATAAATTTGCTTAAAGTGTATATAATTTTGTTAAAGCTTCTCTGGTTAGAATACAATTGGAGATGTAAATGTCTTTATCTATACTCAGATTATTTAATACAAAAAAACCTATTATGATGTCTCTACTTCATTTTTTATTATTTTTGACTTGATGATATTGGTGCAGGAGTATAGGCCTTTACACTATTTACAAAATCTTCCAATATTGATGTATAATCGCTGTATAAGTCCCTGTGAAAATTACTTCCTTTGCAAAGATTGTTGCTCTCTGGTCTAACGTCGAACCGGAAAGTTCAATAAAATCAAAAAATTTGGCTATCTTGTCTGATACCTATTCCTTGTCATCGGTGATTTCATGACATAAATATACAAAGACCAAGGATCTAATCCTGTAATGGTTGTCGTTGTTATTATTGATTATGACTTTTCCAAGTTTTTCTATTTCACCATATTATTTGTGAAACCCACTTAAAAGCACCAATATTGTAGCGGGCTCGGAGGGATTTGAACCCTCGACCTGACGCTTAGGAGGCGTCTGCGCTATCCATTTTACGCCTATTTGTAAATATTGATTCTAAAGAGACATATAATATTTCATTTTTAGTAATAATGACCTTATCTTCATAACTAACATTTTTAACCTATTTCTCTCTCTTTTTTTTCAACAAATTCTATGAAATTTGCTTTAGCTAGGGATATGGTATGTGTATAGGAGCATCTTAGAAGCATGTTTAGAGCAATATGCAGAAATGCCCTCAAGCAGACTCCAAAATGTATGACACTTACTATTCTATAATTGGAATTCAAGGTAAAAAGCATGAATATGAGGAAGTTAGTTGCTTTGTGAGTGTATGATTATACTTAAAATTATGATTTACTTTTCAGAACGAAAGATCAGTATTTTGGTTGTTTTTCCATTAATAAAATCAGGATCCTTCCAATCCTTTGGGAAGTATATCTTTCCTGTATAATTGACATCTAATTGAAAACCTGTATCAACTATGATCGCTATTAATTCCTTGAATTTCGCACTATCTTTTTCCAAATCAGTTAATATCTGCAGTGTTCCGTTTGCTGTTAATTTCGAGACCATAATTGCAAGCAAAGATCTGAGTAATAATTTTTCTTCCATGGAGTTAAGTGGTCTAAAATTCCGAGATAGCACCATAAGGAAATTATCAATTGACTTATCCATAATATTTGGTAATAACTTATGTGTATCACCCCAGAAGGCTGACGCATTTGGAGGATCCAGCTCGGCAAACTTAGACTTTGCTCGCAATACTTCACTCTGATCTTTTCCAATGCCGATAAAATACTCTGCCCAATTATTTATTGCAATGTTCTGTAGCATCTCGCCCCTTCGCATTTCCAATTCGAGATTAATCCTAAGATACAAATTTCTCGCCTTGATAATTGTTCTATTCACTTGTGTGGAAGGATTGCCTTCGTGGAAGAATTGATATACTAAATTCCATCTTTGTCTAAAGATGTCGGGAAAGTGTCGCATGCGAATTAATTCCTTAAAGAGTTCGATCTCGACAAAATCCGAAAAGAATGCATCAGTTCTAGAAACTGCTTCGAATTTTGGAAGATATAATTCGTCATAAAGATTTGTAACTCTATCCCATGCTCTAATAGGATCAGAACCCATATAAGTTACGGCAAGATCAGCTAGCCATAGAATCTCTGCAAGTAGTTTTATTTTAATGGAATCATATCCATACTTATCAAGATGGCTGATCAGTTGCTCAAACATTTCCTGAGCTATTTTTTGTTTAAAATATGGGAAATCAGTGCGCCAGATTAATGCCTCTACAATTCTGCTTTCAGTAGGCGTCCATTCAACCTTGACATATTCTGGATGGGTTGTAGCATATTCTACAGGTGGTAATAACGCAGATTTATATTCACGGAAATAATTTTCAAATTCTACTTCACTCATTGTAAAATATGCATCATGAATTCTTGTTTTACATATCTCATCGATAGTTCTTTGTACTTTTGGACCTTTTGGCTGTTGTGTTGCATTATTTTCTGTATTAGCGTACATTTGGTCAGGGTCGTAATCGTGTAATAGGCCTGCTACAAGAATTATTTCATAATCTTTTGAATTGAACCTGTGGCCATGAAATTCTTTGGGTAACATTTGCAAGCTTATGTAGGTTACTTCTAAACTATGGTGTAAGTTATGATATTCACTTGAGCCTTCACCAATACCCTGTTTGGTGTACATGTTTTTTAGGAAACGAATAAGAATCTTAATATTTGCCATCCTATGCTCAGATATTCCTTTCTGTAATGCAACTTGGATTATGGCGGCAACCAAATCGTCATCCTTAATGTTTGCAAGATTCTCATTTGTATCATCAACCGTATGTTTTTTTGTTCCAGGGAAATGCCTGATAACTTGTCTATAAATAATTCGAACTGGCAGGCTTTTGTTAAGATAAATTCCCAACGCAGTTATTCCCCATGGATACTGTATTCGAGGTTTTTCGCGTTCTATAGTTTCAGCTGCAGCTAGCACAAGTTTTTTGTTAAGGTCTGCTATAAGCGAGCTCAATTCTATATCGTTTAAACCCAATCTTTGTTTCTCCTCAGCAAATCTGACACGTTCAGTGTTAATTACTAACCATTGGGGGATTTTCACTCTATATCGGTAGCGTCTCCGTAATTTGCGTAATTTGCCAAAAGATCCAATCCCAGGTAGTAATTCTTTGAAAGTAACGGCAACATTCTGTCGACCTGAGGTAAAGGGTAGTTCGCGATCTCGCACTACTTGTAACATAATTTCTTTATTGCCTGTTTGAAGTCCAAGCAGAATGTTCCAGTATTTTCCCTTATCCAGCCAGTTTGGAACTTGAGTTTCCTTATCCCAAAAATCTACTGGCCCAAGAGGAACATATCCATTTTCATATTCTCTCGTTTCAGGATTATAAGAACGATATTCATAATCACCTATCATGGGATCGAGTTTACGTGCAAGGTCTCTTGTTGCCTTTATTATATCTGCAGATCTAGAAAATTCGCGATACGCCATTACCCCCCAAATAGTGCCTAGAGCACTAAACAAACTGAATAAACCCGCGATAATGTCAATCTCATTATATAAAAAATATCTAGGAGCAAGTGGAATTCCAAACCAACCAGTAGATAAAATCCCAGTAAAAGTTAATGTGATGAATAGCCATCGTGCAAGATCATTATAATATAGGCTAAATGATTTAGCATTAAGATTACGCATAGCGTATGGAAACTGATTAAACTTATCACTTTTCATATTTTGATTCTATCAGCTCCGAATTTCAACGCTTTATGCCTGCCGTATCAAATTACCGATTAATAGACGATTATATATATTGTCTACACTTGGATAAAATACTTCATAGAAACTTTTATAATAATTCATAATTTATTGAGCAAATTATAAACTTGATATTCGATGTATCAGGTGCTGTTAACTTAAGCAATCACCTCCTTATTGTAATAATAAACAAAAAGATTAAACCAATTTTTAACATGATTTAATTTACATTTACTCCTAGTACATGGAAAGTAATCATCAAAACATTCTCTTCTGTCTTTTATGTATTGAATTGTCCGCTCAATTATACTCTTTTCTCATAAGATGAATGTAAATGATGTTTTATGTTCAGTAATTTACAAACATATGACGGATACCATGTACCACCGTCTGTTGAGATTTGATGTTTTCCATAATCTTTAACTAAAGAATGTAAAAACTTGTCGGCAACAAACATGTTTCTTTCTGCTAAAGAAAGATAAATATCAAGAATTAATTTGTTGATAGGTTCAATTGCAATCCAAATCCAGAAATACTCCTTACCTACTTTAATTTGAGTTTCATCAACTATAAATCCAGAGATTTTTCTTCTTTTACAAAATATTTTTTCTGGTTTATATTTCTGTATCCATTTCCATATAGCAAAATGACTTCTTTTTTTAAATCTGGATGATAATGCTTTTGCTGTATTACGATATGAAAGACCAAGAAAATATAGATATAGACCATAACCAATAACTTCCACAGATATTCTATTTCTTTTCGTAAGTATCAATACAAGAAATAAAGACTATCTGAAACTATAGCTTTTATTGTTAAGTTAACAGAGCCATGTATCACAATAGTATCACAGAAATTTTCTTTAAATTAGTTTGGATACATCCATTTTTCATAATTTATAATGTTTTCAACTTGATCCTTGATAGCTAGTCTCTTTTCAAGATCTGACTTTCTGAAAGTCGATGAGAACATGCAATTTATCTTGACGTCTTCTTGTATCATCAATAATTACCCACAAACTTCCATCCATCTTGTGTATTAGCCCTTGTGCAATGAATATAAAATTCCAGAGTGAATTAGTATTCCTCGACAGTTTCTTTCCCTATTAGTTAGCGTCAGAACCATAATATGGATAACCATTTTATGGAGCAGATATAATAATAACTCGAAGTTAGCGGAAAGTTGTTTGATGACTTGGAGGCTCTTGTATTATTTGAAAGAATTGTGTCCAAGTTCAACTGAAAGATGGTTTTAACTTTATCGACGAGTATATATTTAGGTCATTGTGAAAAGTTTCAAATCATATACATAGGGCCGGTGGTCTAGCCTGGTTAAGATACCGCCTTGACATGGCGGGGGTCGTTGGTTCGAATCCGACCCGGCCCAT
>JAREAI010000261.1:0-4795 GCA_029240435.1 Nitrososphaeraceae archaeon
ATTAGTAAAATAACTGAAATGTTAAATCCAGATGAAAAAGTATTACTTGTTGCAAGACAGTCAAGAATCAAACCAGGTGGTTCTCATTTTACACCAAATATTATCTATGCAACAGACAGAAGAATCATAGTCAGAGATCCATACATGCTTGGAATAAAAGAAAATGTAGTTGATATTCCCTACGACATAATTACAAGTATAAAACTGGAAAAAGGATTACTCTCATCTACAATTAGATTTAAGGCACCAGGACTAATGAGCTCAACCAGACTGGGAATGATGGACAGTATAGTTGATGGCGAAGATGATCAAGGAGGTATTATTGAAGCAATTCCAAAAGATAAGGCAGAAGATTTGTTGGAAATAATTCGCTCAGGAATGCAAAATGATGGTGCTAAATCAGCACCTTCAAAAAAACAAAAAGCTTCCTCCGAATTACTTGAATCCAAAGAAAATACTCTACCGTCCATTCAATCAGTATCGATTGCAGATGAGATACGCAAACTTGCAAAGCTAAAAGAAGAAGGAATACTAACAGAAGAAGAATTTAAACAGATTAAACAAGATCTGATTAGGAAGAACAGATGACATATGTATAAAATCAGTATGAATGAAAATAGAGTCGTTTGGCAAATGTTGTTTTTATTTACGTCATTGCCAAATGTAGTATTGTTTTATTCCTTTATAATAATTAGGCTATTAATTATTATTTGCTCTAAAAATGGATTGTTATCAAAATGGGCCGGGTCGGATTCAGAACAGAATTGACACATCAAATTTCGTATAATACTTTTTCACTTCCCCTTCGCCATATTTAGACTTGAATTT
The DNA here is from genome assembly GCA_029240435.1 of Nitrososphaeraceae archaeon. GTDB lineage: Archaea > Thermoproteota > Nitrososphaeria > Nitrososphaerales > Nitrososphaeraceae > JAJNBK01. The sequence continues at coordinate 829 of JAREAI010000261.1, forward strand.
CCTCACGATATCATCAACCCTATTACTGTCTGTCATCGGTTCACCTCTTGCAGGTACTTCTACACCATTTACAGAAATCTTCAACGTTGGACCGACTAGCAGGTTCTTGTACCAGTTGGTGTCAGAGCCCTGAACTGGAAGCAAATACAGAGTGTTGCCTTCATGCACAAACCAGACTGGCCGAGCGATATCTCTGCCTGATTTTCTACCTTTAACGCTGAGTGTTATCTCGTATACTCTATTCAATTTCTGGTGAAGATCGGCTTTAGACATGACATTCTATAATGCATACGTCAGATATGAGTTTCGTGTGTTGCTCTATATCTGAATGCTATAAGCCAGTTCGCTATTACCATTGGAAAGGCAAAGCTCTGAATTTTGGGTCAAGACCAAGTTGACAAAGCCACGACTAAGCCAAGTAGGTAGCGAATCGATATCAGCATATTATTCTTAAGGTGAATGTTTAATAAACTTGATCAGTACCAAAAGATAAAATTGCTGTTTTTTTATCAGCAGATAGCTTTTCTTTGTGCTTCGGCAATTTGGAGAACTATTTGTTTATGGAAAAGAAATTAGGGCTGATCCTGTGTAAAACCATCAAACTCAAGATTTGGTTAATAATAAGAATAATAGAAAAGATAAGGAATTACGGTTAAATATTACTGATTGCACCAACTGTCATGGCTACTAACACTAATACTATACCAGATTGGAAAGTTTCAGGAGACTGGTTTGATGTATGCAAGTGCAGCATACCATGTCCTTGTGAGTTTGCTCAAGCTCCAACGTATGGGGACTGTGATGGTGTGATGGCGTATCATATTAGAAATGGACATTACGGCGAAACATCACTTGATGGCCTGAATGTGTTAGCACTAATATACTTCAAGGGTAATATCTGGGCCGGAAATACAAAAATAACTATTGCTTTCTTTTTAGATGAACGCGCTAATCAAAAACAGAGAGAAGATTTACAGATGATTTTCAGTGGCAAGGCTGGTGGATTCATGGGTGAATTATCTGGTATCATAGGAGATGTACGGGGCCTTGACTTTGCTCCAATTAAATTTGATATAGCAGAGGACCTGTCCTATTGGAGTGCTGAGATTCCAGGAAAAGTATTAGCAAAGGCAGAGGCTTTAACTGGACCTACAACTCCACCAGGTAAAAGAGTACAAACTATTAATCCACCTGGAAGTGAAGTAGGACCAGGAGCAGCTGGAGCCGTTGCAACATGGGGCACGGCAGTAGCTGACGAAGTTGATGCAATGGGATTCAAATGGGAGAGAAAAGGTAGGTCAAGCAAGCATATTCCATTTGAATGGAGTGGTCCATAAATTCTCCTTTATTTGCTCATGCGGACACGTTGCTATCATATCCATATGGCTCCCATTGTCTTACCATGATGAGTAATAAGCTCTACAATGCAAAATCTTACCGGATCTTGAATTATGTTATCATTTTTCTTTTTACTATAGCCGTACAAGGACAAACTGCTTGCTCATTTGGCGCTTCAACAAACAAAGGAGATCTAACATTAGTAATGGTGTTGACTTCTTGACGGAGAATTTGGCAGCGCAAGTTCCGCCGGTGAAGATACTGAGTCTGAAGCTGACGGAGAAAGAGTAAACACAGGGCAACACGCTCAAATTAAGTTTCTAACCTACTCCAAATACACAGCTATTAGTGGAAGATAGCTAAATGTTCTCTTTTTTGCCAAAATCTATTTGAGTGATGAGTATTATTAAGCAAGGTATTGCTGCTATAAATCACTCAAGTAATATCGCCTTTACTATTATGATGAATTTCTGATTTTTCTTTTCGATGTTTACCACTTTGATTAGATAGGTTTGGGAATGTAGATAATGCGGCAACAATAATGTAGTAGTGGACAAAGAAAAATAATCCACAGTGGTAATAGCTATAGAAGTTAATTCACGGGTTCGGTGGAATCCATGCCGATATCGGTGCTAAAAGTAGGTTCCTACTATTACATAGACAGACTAAGCTTTAAAGGTTTTCTAGAGTTTCCTAAAAGGCCTATTAGGAATGTAACTGTTGCGGCCAAATGGGTTATTTATTCAATTATTAATATGAAACGGATTCAATGGCCGGCTGGGTTTGGCAACAGAATTGTCGCTTGAATTACAGCCAGTGAATAGTGAAACAAATTTGTCATGATAATTAGGCCCAGAATATACTACTGTCATTGTATAATTCATATCTACAATAGTTTGCCTTTTAGGAGATATATACTCTCCCTGTGCCATTGGTGCTTCGTTTCTTAAAAGTAATGGTAAAGAACTTGTAAGTGATTGATTATATATCCATAATATAGGGTCTTGTACGCGACTACTAACTGGCCTACTAACTTCCTAATCTCATGCATCTCTAGGTAAGTACTGCCAGTGCTAGAAACAAGGTGGTAAGCTTGAGAATAGTTAGTTAGTCCGTAGAAAATATTCTGAAGATTACTTGTTGCAACTAAAGCATAAATAATAGACATAAAATAACAATACAAAGGTGCAAGATAATAATAATACGACGAAGAACAAGTCCACTCTACTAACAGTTCCAATCCTAGTAGCAGCAATAGCAGTGCTGTCAGTAGTATTAGTTCTAGCAGCTACAATGATGCAACAAGCAAACGCACAGAACATCAATGAGACTGGTACTAGTCTAGCAATAGCGACAACATTTCAGTTGACTGCGACACCGGTAAATGGAACTTATCTATGGGTTGATAATAATAGTATGTATAATCCCACTTTAATGCTTAAAGCAAATACAGACAACACATTATCAGTCAAAAGCCTTCAGAACGATACAGAAGAACATGAACTGATAGTTCAATCATGGAATAATCAGACCTATACAGAAAGTGAAGAGATTGAAGGTGGGAGTTCTGATGAGGTACTCTTTAATCCAGGGAATAATAGTTCAATGAATTATCATTGTGAATATCATCCTGATACAATGAGAGGTACTATTCAGGTGGTTACCAAGAGTTAATTTAAAATTTATTATTATTAATATCATGTCATTCTACCTAGCAGCTTTATAAACATACTTGAAAATTGAAATAATGAAATTTTATAAGGGTCAGCATTACGTTTAAGGTAATAATATGGTGAACTAGATATGGTTATTAACAGAGATATTCTGTTAACTTAACTACATCAAAACGTTATGAACCTAATCCTATATCAGTTAGTCCAATAGCTACTGAATTACAAACAGATAAAATCTCTATCTTTCCATAGTTAGCATGTAAGATATAATATCGGTTTTGTGTATATTCTTTTGTTGTCGTTTCTGCAAGTCTATTCTGTAGTGTTTCATTTAGTTTCTCTATTTCGCTAATAATTATTGAAGTAGGTTATTGCTGTATAGTCTATTTCCAAATGAAGATATTCTTAGCAAAGAAATTGAATCATGGAAGAGTTTTGGAGATAGCTTGTCTTCAAAAGAAGATAGAGAATTATTTGGAACTATGCTAAATGATTGTTACAAGTATGCTGCTGCATACATCCAAATTACAGTTAAGGAATACTAAGGAAAAGAAAGACATATAGGCTGCGGAATTTATATAGAGATGTGGCAGCAATGAGTGAAGATTTTATCAAGGTTGCCGAAACAAAAGATATTCAGGCTACTCAGATGAAAGCAGTTGAAGTTGCTGGGGAAGACATTTGCGTCGCTAATGTTGATGGGAAATACTACGCTATAGGTAACATTTGCACACATGTTGGTGGTCCTCTCGATCAGGGAACCCTCGAAGGATACCAAGTTGAATGCCCCTGGCATGGATCTAAATTTGACGTTAGGACTGGCGAACCGACAAAGCCTCCTGCAAAGAACCCAGAGCCAACCTATGAGGTAAAGGTAGAAGGAGATAACATACTGCTTAGGAAGAGAACATAGTAGTGCACAATCCTCAATGGTATCGCTTTGTTTCACAAACAAA
>JAREAI010000037.1:0-13031 GCA_029240435.1 Nitrososphaeraceae archaeon
ATTTTGCGTTTTTGAAATTTGGCATAGGTCAAGCCAGACGGGGTTGGGCAAAACAATCAGACGTGCTTAATACATTACCTGTTGATACATTACTTAAAAAAGCTTGAAGTTACTGAATCGATCGGAATATACAATTTTTATATTCCCATCTGATTAGTAAGCATCGAACAGTATATGCATAACCCAGCTCTAGAGAGAGACGAGATAAGGACAAAGAATCTTTTTCTAGGAATTTTCTACTTTTGTGCCGCTGCTATGGCAATTATCACATTTTATGCTCTCTATATTAGTACAATAGAATACCTTGTTACAGGAAGAGTGGTTATTGGTGAAGTTCTAGTAAACACAGAATTTCCAATGCCTGGCTTTGCAAAACTTGTCACTTATTTAATGATAGTATCTGTACTGGGCTGGTATTGTGTAACCAGACTAGGCGGAGAGAAAGTAAAAGATATTCCTAAATCTGTCAAGTCGATCTTACAATTGATTGTCTTATCTATAGCAGTAGTAGCTCTGTATGAATTCATTTACAACTTTATCGTATGGAATTCCCTAATCACAGCAGATGCAATAAAAGGAGTAATAAGGCTTGATGACATAAACGTAGCGTATCCTAATCCCAAAACGCCGTGGAATCTTGTATTTGCCACCAAAATGTCCCTTGCTGCATTTCTAATTTCTGCTCATGGATTTTATACTATGTCCAAGCCTAAGAAGAAACAATCTGAATCATAATGATATGGCTATAATACAATATCGATGAGGGAAGAAAAGGAATTCCTGATATTTTATAGAATTCTGCATTCCCACAATAAATCAATTAAGTCTATTAATGGCCTCTGCATTAAAGCTAGAATGTAGAAAAATTGCTAAAAAATTTAAAATGTTCTGATATCTGGCTCAGTAGAGAATCTATCGCGATATTCAAAATGGTGAAGAAAGAAACTTAACTTCAGATATGTATTGATAAGAGCTGCAAAATATACGAAGATATTAGGTTATTCTCGATGCGTTTATGATAAATCATTTAAAGAAATTGCATTAGCTTAAAAGTAAACATATACCAATACGTCAAAAATTGAATCAACTATCATATTTCAATAGAGTTTGTATTGAGATAGAGGGATGTAAATGACTGTTATATTATGCTACTAGTGTAATTGATGCTAACGGCTTAGTTCTATGATATAAACCAATAAATAGTATTATAGTCAGCCGTGACTATTGTAGTATATATAGGTAACATTGATCTATGAGGCGATGTATTTCTCTCCCTTTATAAAGAACCACAATCATGAACATCATATGAACACAAAGGCCATTTACGCAGCCGGCGGGGGTATTGCTGCAGTGGCAGTAGCGATATTTCTTATTATGAGTACAGGAATTTTCAGTAATAATAACTCTAGTGGACAAGGGTTTAATCAGGGAGCACTGATGGATATAGAGGCAATCGAACTATCGATCAAAAATGTCACTGGAAACCAAACTGTCAATAGAACTGCAGAAATTCAAGTTGTTTTTGATGCATATAATCCAAATATGGGAACTGTAATTCTTGAAGCAATTGGATATAATGTTTTTGTAGATAATATGCGTATAGTTTCTGGAGATATTGGAGAAAAGCCAGAAGGATTTGTAGCTTCACAAGAAGGAATTTATCCTATTATAGGAAATGGTACAGTAACTTTAAAAGATGTTCAAACTGTAGAAAGAAATGATATGAATGCTGCTATCTGGGACAAGGTAGTAGATGGCAGTGCAAGTTATATTATAAACGGAACATATTCGTATAAACAGACTTCAAGTTTCCAAGCAACGGGGGGAGATAAGGAGTTTCAATTGGCATTCCATTAATATCTTATGATAACATACTGAACAATATATGAGCAAGTCTCATTTCTTTTAGCAAGCCAATATAATGTTTTTCCAATATCCATCTTGGTGGAGACCTATTTTGATCTGCTACCCTCGGATTGTAAAATAAGTTAGCGTGGTGTTGTAAAGTATTGTGTTCCTTTTCTGTTACTTGAAACCCTGCTGTTTTTCTTTGGTTCGGCTTCATTACTTGCACAAGCATTAAAGTCATTTTTTAATACTAACTTTGAAAGGGCGCAAAAAATAGCGATATGGACAAAGTGGTAAACAAATTTTTGTCCGCGATGTACTTGTCCGTTCTGTGCCAGACAGAGATCCGATCTTTTAAATAATTTTATTTTTTTCTTTTATAAGAGACAATAATCGGTTAATATTGCAGCATATAATCCCCTTTCTTTCCTCTGTCCTTTATCTTTTCTATTATTTGTAAAAAAATGACACTAATTAAAGTTACATGAAAGCAACTACTATGACACTTTAATACATCATTATATAATATGAAGAGTGCTATTACCTATAGAAATGTAAAGATTTAACAACAAGAGAGAAGTAGGTTATGAACAATTAATCAAAAGTCTCTGTTCTTTAAACAAGTTAATTTTTACTGAATTTGATCTTTTTAGTTAAATCAGCATTTAATTATATTATTATTATTTATTTTATAAAATCTGACTATCAGATAGGATAAAACTTTTAGAGTACTGCTTAGACGACGGTGAAATATTCATATATATACTCAACTGGATTTTTCGTTACTATTAGCTATCGTTTTTGGAGCGGGAGCTACATGTAGTAATGGATGTGGCCAAACAAAGGTTACAGTAATGCTACTTCTTTTAGTAGTAGTATTGTCTAATCATTCCCTTTTTTTCCAAGACTAAGCAAAGTTTCCAGGGAAAAGTTGGAAGTTTTCTTTTCTCTATAATAGCATCTCTGATAATACTTACATGTTAGGCATAGATCAGACGGCTCTACTATGGGGACTTTGCTTTCCTTCAATAATGTATTTAATACGCGTGTTCGTCGTATAATCTCTTCAAACATCCTATTGTTTTTAGTAACAGAAAATCCGATGGTTTTTCCTTCCAAATTAATATACATTATAATTCCATCACTTTTGTTAAAGGCGAAAAGACATGCATTAAGATATAAAAGGTCTCGTGGATGAGGAATTTCAGGAAGATTTGTTACTACTTCAAACCTTAAGATAAATTCTTCATTAATCACCATATCGGCATTGACTTCAAGTATTAAGTTATCAACTTTGTATTCACCACGAACATTATTAAAAGTCCTTCTGATGCTATCCTTAAGCAGGATGGACATCCTTGCATTTTTATCACCAGGGAGAGGATCTTTGCGTTCATAGTATGATAGACGAGTACATCTAGATACTTCAAGAGCATGAATTCTGTCAGGATCATGCTTGTCTACATCCTGGAAGTCATCATATATTTTATCAAGTGTCTTTTCGATCATCCTTCTTATATCGATATCACCTAACATACCATTCACAGTGAGCACTTTGAACTATATATTACTTGAAAAAAAGTTAACGAATGATGTCAATATTACCGAGAGCAGCGTCAACCTGTCATTGATACTAGTTTGTGGTATTAGTTGATCAAAAATGCATTAGGAGGTAGATGGATTCAAGATCATACATAACAAGTGGTAATAGTTTTTCAGGTGATGAGATAAAGGCTGAGCGTGATACTAATATTATAGTTGATTATACGTTTAAACCATATATGATCTATTTTATTATTATTTTTCAAACTAGATTGGCATGGAGAGCTAAAAAGCCACAATTACTGTCCTTAGAATATTTTACTTATTCTATGATTAATATTGAATATATAACTATAATAGTTAATACTGATAGCAGAATGAAGAATGGAGAATAAGAATAGCGACGTCAGCATAGTGAAGCTCTTTAAAATTATTAGCATGAATATTTTATGCATGCTCATTTGGTTCGAAGTATTTGGAACAAAAAAACACTATTACTTCTAGAAAGGAGACAATAAAATATCTCGGAAAAATATCTACCGTCACAACTAATGATATACCACTAGAGCATCGAAATGACCCAAGAATTCTTGCTTTTAACTACTTAGTAAGAAGAAATTTTAATTATTGACCTAAGTTTCAAATACAATATCGCCATAAACATTTTAAGACTAATCTCGCATATTGACGTCATTATGAAGAGGATAGATGCAGTTATAAGATCGGAACGAATGCCCTTAGTCAAGGAGCGCCTTAGACAATTGGGAATCGGTGGCATGACAATCTCTACCGTTTCAGGATGGAGTAAACAAAGAGAACTCCATTTACAATGGAGAGGTCAACCTGTTGCATATGATCTTCTTCCAAAGGCAAAATTCGAAATTATTATTCCTGATGATCGGATGGATTCTGTTATTCAGGCGATTACAGAGTCTGCTAGGACAGGTGAACATGGCGATGGAGTTATTTTCGTATCTACTATAGAGCAGGCAATTAATATTACTACTCTAGATAAAGGTGAAAAGGTTGTTCAATAGCAAAGAGGATAGCAAAATCTGCTTCGAACTATCTCTTACATACTAGTGATAATAATTTATCGAGAATAGTCTTTGATTTTAAATCATAAAAATTGTGACAGATCTTGGGGTGATATGTTGAGTAGATTTCAACTAGTTCACTTATTAGGAAGCTCCTTTTGTAACTTCAAAAACAATTCCTTTGCGTTTTTCCTAGCTTCTTCGGTAAGATCTTGGTTAAAAATTGTGTTACTGAGAGCGTCTAAGACAGTTTGCCATTCAGTGTCAGTAAGAGTAAAGTTGGATTTGCTATTATTCATAATATATACTTGCAATTTTAGACCAGTTATAAAATTCTTATTCTTAAAATGCGCTAAAACAATATATTATTGCATGATGTTATTATCAATGACGCTGTTTTTTTTATGAATCCACTATGATAAGGCAATATCTTTTAAGAAATAGCCGAAGATGTTATTGAAACGGGAAACAACATAGATACATCCGTAATAAGATAATATCCAAATTATACTTGAAAGATGGTTTTGTAGGTATTGAGAGTATTTTAATTATGAAAATGTTATCTTCAAATAACCATATCATTAATAAAAAACACATTTTATACCAAATAAAATATGATATCAATTGATAAAATATGGATTTTCACTTTTTGAAGGTTGATAACCTTCATATTCGTTATATAGATACAAAGTCGAAAGGCAAATCTGTGTTGCTTATTCACGGTTTAGGTGGATCGATAGAGAGTTGGATCAATAATATTGACATACTTTCAACAATGCAACTCAGAGTAATTGCAGTTGATCTTCCAGGATTTGGTTCTAGTGACAAACCACAAATCAATTATACAATAAATTTTTATACAAAATTCATTGCAAAGTTCATTGATTCTTTAAAGATATCAAGTCCTGTATCTATTGTTGGCTCTTCACTTGGAGGCCATATTGCGGCGGAAGTTGCAATACATTATTATAAGATAGTTTGCAAACTTATTTTGGTAAGCCCGGCAGGTGCATTGCCTATTTCGTTTAGAGGAACACCTTCTTTGCTAAAGTATACTAATATATTAAAAGCAAGGACCGTCCATGAAGTAAAGAGAGCATTATCTTCTGTAGATGACAGTCTTATTGATGAAAATTATGCACAGGTAGTTTATCAAAAGTTGTCTATGCCTGGAGCAAAGGAGGCATTCCTGTCTGCTCTTAGAGGTAGTGCTCGTTCACCAAGACTAAACAGGCGTTTACATAAAATAAAGGCAAATACACTATTGATTTGGGGAAAAGAAGATCGTATAATTCCTGTAAAATTTATTGAACCTTTCATAAAGATGAAAAATTGCAGATTGATACTACTTGAAAATTCTGGTCATAGGCCACATGTTGACAAACCAGCAATTTTTAATAATGCTGTAGCAGATTTCATTAACGATTAAGGAAATCTTGAAAGTATGTCTTATTTATTCATCTTTGCTCAATCGGCAAGATGATTACCTGATGTCTGGAATCTATCATTGGCAGATGCTCCAAATTAATTGTCATTTTGTTTTTATTAATATTATAATAACTCATTGAGTAATCGATATATTCTAGCATTAACTCGCTCTTATGTGGTCTATAATGGTGTAAAAAACTCCCACTAGACATAAGCTAAAATTCTTCGTATTGTTCGTAGTTAATATTATATGAAATATAATCCTACGATCGGGATATACCTTTAATTCACATAATAAAATTTTTCATACATTATCGTTAGACAAATAACAATTTATCCTAGTAAACTTTTCTTTTAGGTATCAATTGAAAGTTTCTGACAGGACGCGTGAAGTAGAATATGCTATTCGTGATATCATTTCGTATGCAAGTGATTATGAAAAATCTGGAAAACAAATAATCTATTTAAATATTGGAGATCCAGTGAAATATGATTTCAAGACTCCTGAACATATTAAACTCGCATTAACTGAAGCTGTAAAAAATGATGAGAACTATTATACCAAATCAGAAGGATTGCCTGAATTATGTAAAGCTATTGTAGAGAAAGAATCACAAAAAGGATTATCTATAACAGAAGAAGATGTTTTAGTTACTAATGGTGTTTCTGAAGGTCTTGAGATGACTTTATCGTCTGTTGTTGATCCTAATACAGAGGTTCTAATGCCAGGGCCCTATTATCCGCCTTATTCATCATATGTGAAATTTTATGGAGGAAGGCCTGTTGAATTCAAACTGCATGAAGATGGTAAACCAGATCTAGAGAATCTTTTATCAAAAATAACTTCAAAATCGCGTGCAATATGTATAATTAGTCCAAATAATCCTACAGGAGAGGTATTTGACCGGAAAAGCCTTCAACAGATAATTGATGTCGCAGCCGAACATGATCTATATGTAATCTGTGATGAAATTTATGACAAAATAGTTTTCGATGATCAATTTACTGGAATTGGAAAAGTGGCAAGAGATGCTCCAGTCATCCTTCTTAATGGTTTTTCAAAAGCATACCTAATGAGTGGATGGCGTTGCGGGTATATATGCATGAATAGCGATTCTAAAAAATTGGATGCACTGCGAAAGAATATTCCAAAACTTGCAAGAGTACGAATATCTACTAATTTACCCGTACAAATTGCTGCAGTAGAAGCATTACGAGGACCCCAAGGCCATATTGCTGATATGGTGCAAAAGTTGCGCAGAAGAAGGGATTATACAGTAAAACGTCTAAATGCAATAAAAGGTGTTTCATGTAGGATGCCTCGTGGAGCCTTTTATGTTTTTCCAAAAATTGATCTTAATCGTAGATGGAAAGATGACCAGCATTTTGTTATAGATCTACTTAACAATACTGGAGTCCTGACGGTGCACGGTTCAGGATTTGGAACAGCATTTGGCGCAAGCCACTTTCGAATAGTTTATCTTCCAAAAGAAGATATACTTGAGAGAGCAATTGATAGTCTCGAGTATTTTATAAATCAATCAAGCAAATAATTAAAAGTGGTTACTGTACAATTACCGATATAGTTGAGTTCTATTTCAAGAACCCCATCATGGCAAAGGAGAGATAATGGCCTAACGATCAGGATGATTCTAAGTTTTGCAATTCTTGCCTTACTCTATATAATATTTCTTTCTGTGCTTGTATATCTTGGAGTTGGGTTTATCCCTATAATGATAATTGCATCTTTGATGATTCTGGCTCAATGGTATTTCTCAGACAAGATCGTGCTATGGAGTTCTGGAGCAAAGGTAGTTACCAGAGATCAATTTCCAAAACTGCATGATATGGTAGAAAGAATAGTGGCAAGGAATAACCTTCCAAAACCAAAGATAGCAGTAATAAATACAAACATGCCTAATGCCTTTGCGACAGGTAAAGGGCAGAAGAGCTCCATAGTAGCTGTTACAACAGGTTTAATGGATATTCTCGACGATCCAGAAGAGTTAGAAGGTGTGATAGCACACGAGTTAACCCACATTAGAAACAGAGATGTACTTGTATTAACTCTTGCAAGTGTTTTCGCTACTGTTGCATGGTATCTTATGCAGTTTGGATTCTATGGCGGATTACATGGTGGGATGGGATACGGAAGAGACCGAAATAGTGGCGGCACTATGATAATCGTGATAGTGGTAGCTGTTCTAGTATGGGTTATCAGTTTTCTTATTATTAGGGCAATTTCTCGATACAGGGAATTTTCAGCAGATAGGGGAGCTGCCCAGATGACAGGAAAACCTGTCAAATTGGCTAATGCTTTGATGAAGATAAGTGGTACTATGCGCCGAGTTCCTACAAAAGACTTGAGACAAGTAGAAGGATTAAATGCATTTTTTATTATACCAGCTATTTCTGGAAGCACAATCGGAAATCTTTTCTCGACTCATCCTCCTACTGAAAAGAGAGTACAAAAACTCATGGAGATGGAGGCATCCATGAGTTGAGATTCTTTGGAAAATTTTTAAAAAAGAACTATAATGCAAAAACGGATTCTGATGTCCTTTTTTCGCTCTCTTCAGCATATCTAACTCTAGAGAGCAAGATTGGTCTAAAAAATTCTGGAAGATGTGCATTGAGTCTTAAAAGTATCAGTGGGATGTATTTTAATGAAATGAAAGACGATATTAAGCGGTTTCTTGATATAAGCAAGACTGATTTTGAATTAACCTATCGCACTGTTACTGATTCTTATGGTTATCTCTGGGTTATACTTGAAGGTAAAAAAATAGAAGATCTTCTCGCAGGAATTAGTGCAGTAGGAGATACTGTTGATGAAAAGGGTTTTTCAAATCAGTTACTTGTGGCAATCTTTGAATTTACTAATGATAGAAATAAAAAACAGTATTTGATTTACAACTATAAGCGCGACAGCTTTTATCCTTTTGTACCAGTAGATGGTAGTCAAAAAACAAGAAATACTGAAGAGGAGATGAAAATGATGGCTACAATCGGGGATGAGGTTCCCCTAGAGAAAGATATGACTTTATGGTATCCTCTTTGGGATTTGCCACTTTAGAATTCTGGAACTACGCCCTCGCCTTGGAAAAGTCTCTTTGCCTCTTCAATCGAAAGATCAGTACTTGGCAATATGATATCGGATTGCACTATTTCTTTTGGATCGAGCTGTTTTGAGTTTTTTTCTACTATATCTGTCAATTCTGTTAGGCGTTTTTTAAACTCTGTGTTATCAGTTCTGTCATTACTTACTAATTGGACTATCGAGTTATCGATTTCATTAAGTTTTTTAAGTATTTTATTATCTACCATGAACTGACCTTGACCCATAATCCTGACAATTTTGTTTTTTTGTAGTGGTCTAACTCCTACAGTTGCTCTTTTTGCCTTAGCGGTTACTGGTATTGATACTTTTCGCTTCGTTGGACGTGTTTTTCGCTGCTGACCTATTGATTTTATTGAAGAAGATCTGACTTTCTTTGCCTTTATTGTTTCTTTTTTCTTTAATTTGGGACTTTTTTTCTTTATAGCAGATGCCTTAAGAAACTTTCTTTTCAATGGCTTTTGATCCTTGCCTATCATATTCCTTGAGGATTTGGCGCTTTTTATGCGTTTTTTGCCATTCATTGTTGTATTTCTTGCTCCTCTATTACCTGTTTCTTTTTACGTGCCTTCTCAGCCTTTAACTTTGCTAATTCTTCTTCTACTGAACCGTTTACTGTAATTTTTTCTAGTTCTTTTTCGATATCATCTTTATTTGATGTATAATCTGTAAGAACCCCAGAATTTATCATTTCGTCTAAAGCTTGAGCCTTTGCTTTCATCTTTTCAGTCTTATCCTCTGCTCTATTCATTGATACACCAACATCTGTCATTTCCTCAGAGATTCCTGAAACACTTTCTTTTATGCGGACTTGAGCTTCTGCTGCGGAATATTGTGCCTTGATGACCTCTTTCTTTGACTTGAATTCTTCAACTTTGGCAGACAGACGTTTTTCAGTCTGTTCAAGTTTTTCCTGTTCATTTTGCATTTCTGCAATTTGTTTTTCCAAGCCTTGTACTTGAAGCAAATTCGCATTCTTGCGCTCTAATGCCAGCTTTGCCAAATCCTCTCTATCTACTTCAATTGAACGACGGGCTTGTTCATCAAGTGTACGAATATTATCCCATAGTTTTGCCTTCTGCATTTCTAGTCGTTTCTTAGAAGTTACCACTTCAGCAATATCTCTACGTAACTTGTTCAACATTTCAGTTTGTTTCACATGAGAATAATCAAGTGCTTGCCGTGGATCTTCATACCTATCTAGAAGTTGGTTCACTTTTTGTTTAATTACTGTTGAAAGACGATTTGTTAAACCCATCTAAATCATATAATAATGGTAGTAAATAATTATTAAATATACTGAAATCACTGATCCTATATTAGATAACTATTTTCCATAGTTAAATCTGCGTCGTTCATGTTCATCAGGCGGCCCATAATCTTCTTTCTTTTTAAAGTAGCCCCAGTATAGCAAAATTCCGCCAGCAATTAACATAGCAATGACAAATTTTTCATTTGTAAGTTGTGCATTGGTGTAATTATCAAGGTAGAATTCAAAAGAGAATTCCGTTGTGATAAAATAGAGATTTCTTAGAGCGATGATAACAGCCATGAGTATGAAGAGGACACCCATTGCAGACATCCAGTTTCTACCGCGACGGCTTTCCTCTCCACTTCCTTCTGTGTATCTCATAATTCTTTACACTAATCTAATACTAGGATGCTTCATCTTATTTCTTTTAGCTGCATTTAGTAGCATGGGGGTTAGAATTTCTGCTTGATATGTCATGGACAACGGACCTAAATATATAGAACGAAGTCCATTAATCTCAGAAATCAATGTATTTAATGTCGCTACGGTGCTCTGATCATCTCCACATACGAAGGTATCTGCATCGAGACTTCTTTTTACATTTAGCAGCTTAACCTCCGAGATTGTATGAAATGCTGAAACAACTCTAGATCTAGGCGGTAACTTGTCTGCTACCATCTCTGCGGCAAATTTTTTTCCTTTTTCAATAGGGATGTAGATGAACCCAGCATCTATTCTGGTCATCGGAACGATTGGTGAGACAATGACACATTCATTTCTAACTTCCTTCACAAGTCTATCACATGTATCATCGATAGATTCATATGGAATAGATAAAATTAAGATATCAGAATTTTTTGCTAAAGAAAAATTATCATCTCCGGAAATGCTTCCAGTCATACTGTTACCATATGCTTCACGGGCAACTTCTATGTAACTTTGAACAGCCTCTTTTGCCCTTTGTGCATCTCGGGAACCCACAATAATGTCATGACTATAACACCATCTTAGAGCAAAACCTTTTCCCATGCCGCCAGTACCACCAATTATTCCCACTCTCATATACTGTTCAATTCATTTCGTAAATAATGGATATTAATCTTATCAAATAATCTGAACATTGTATTTTATTTTATTTAAAATCTAATAGACAAAAAAAGAAGTATTGGATTTATCATCCAGTTAGTTTTGCGAAAATTAATATTCTTATCTTGCTGAATTTCAATGATTTTATTTGCCACTCGTAGTACTTATGCGTCATGGGCAGGCTGACAATAATGTAAATAGAATCCTCGTAGGTAGATATATCGAGTCACATCTTACAGAATACGGAAAACAGCAGGTTTCTGATACTGCAAAATATCTAAAGAATATGCCAATAGAAGAGGTCTTTGTGAGTCCTGTAACGCGCACTATTGAAACTGCAAAAATCGTTTGTAAAATACTAGGAAAGAAATACAAAATAGACGAGCGACTGTATGAAATTGATCTTGGTAAGCTTGTTGGGATGAAATATGATGATATAATTCACAAATACGGAAACCTATTTCTAAAATTCTACACTGAAAACGATGATACACTAATTAGACATGGAGTCGAAACTTTTACATCTGTAAAACTCAGAATAAAACATCTCCTTGACGAGATCGCAGAAAAGCATAGAGACAAAAATATTCTGATGATCACTCACCTAGATCCAATAAAAGCCGTTATCTCTATCTTGCTCGATTTAAAACCTGAAGTACTTTATCAATGGCATATGCGTAACGCAGCACTGACAATATTAAATCATGAGAGAAAGATTTACTCTCTATATGCAGTGAATGTAATGGGTATACACCGTTATATGAACGAGTAATAATTCCAAAAACCTTAAATTAGATGTGAAGCTCAATTGAGGTCAGAAACAGGGGTCTACATGTTATCACATTATTCAAAGTCGTGGTTACTCTTGACGATCGCCTCCCTAGTGACTATATCTCTTCTAAGTCTTGCTGAATATGCTCTTGCTCAAGAATCTGCAGAAGATTATGTTATTAGACGAGTAGAGATATGGGGCACGTTTTATAGATTGATGATAATAGCATTTGTTGTTGGTGCGGTTGTTCAAGGTACTATTGTTTATATAATTTGGAGGTTCCGTGAATCTAATAAGAAAAATCAGCCTAAAGGACCAATGGAGCGTGCACATCATTAATGGGTCACGCTACAGTAGAATGGGTATATGTTGGTGTTGTAATTAGTCTTCTTACATATGTGGGAGCAGAATCATGGAATGTAGAAAGAGTTCTGGAACATGCACCTCAAGAAGCTGAAATTGTTAAAGTTACTGGACAGCAATGGTTCTGGACTTTTGAACACGCAGACGGAACAAAAGAGATCGGGGAGCTACACGTAAAAAAGGGAGTACCCTACCGATTTGAGATCATTTCCCAAGATGTTATCCATAACTTTAACATTCCTGACTTTACTATCTTAATGGATGCCATTCCGGGTAGAGTTAATTCAGTATGGAATTTGTTTGATCAAACTGGCGAATATTTGATTCAGTGCAGAGAATACTGTGGTCTACTTCACTATAATATGAAGGCAAAATTGTTTGTAGAAGAACCAACGCAAACAAATGTAGCAGCCGAGACTGAAACTACAAATCAATCTCAATCAGCAACTACCAGTACGGGGACATCATCAGCTGCTACTACTACTACTCCTGCAACAACAACAGCTGCCGCTGCTGCTACTCTAACTATTCCTGCGGGTGCAGCTACTCCTGGTAATCCTGCATATGAGCCTGCTTCTCTGACAG
>JAREAI010000262.1:0-4239 GCA_029240435.1 Nitrososphaeraceae archaeon
ATCAAGGATGAACAATTTCAAGCAAAATTCCTATATCAATTCTATCATAATGTTGAATCTGAAGTAAGGAAATTAGATGATAAGATTTTTTTATTTATTTATTGAACCTTGTAAAAGAATCAGTCTCTTGTTGTTTGCTTTATTATTAAAGAGAAAATAAGAGAATTAACTTTCATTACTATGTACGGTTATCCAGCTATCATGGTTGTTGTTCTGCTGGTTGGATTGTGTATACTTCGCATTGGGTGGCTGGATCTGTCATGTCTGGATCACAGGCAATTACATAAACATCCTTATTATTTATAACTGTTTTTAGTGTTTTGCTGGATAGCTGCTGATAACATCTTCTGTACTAAGTCGCCACCACCACCTGTCATATTCCCAGCTTGTTGAGCTAAGACCGTTGGAACGGTGCTTGCCGTTATAATCAAAGCAACAGTCACTGCCACAATAGTTCCTATTACTACATTGTTTTTTGTCATATTCACTCGAATAGTATTAAAATTATTAAGTGTTTTAATATTGATCGCAATACGGAGGGAATGACAATTTTGATTTAGTAGTAGTATTCTTCACTATCTGCTAAAAGGATCAAAATAGTATATCCATTTCACTTTGGGGATCGGGAAAATCATCAGTCTTCGGATTATACTGGGTATCAAGAGAACTTACTAATTTGTCAGCTCAGACATGAAAAGTATCCCTGTCTTCTAATGGAGCGCCTAGAAGTTCAGCAATGATACTTACAAGTAATCGATAGCCTAAATCATTTATCAGATCCATATTTCCTCTCTCTATTACCTGATTAAGTAAATCATGGGTAATACTTTCTATTCTTAGTTCTAACTTAGATATTGTCATAGGGGAAAATGCAGATGCAACTACGGCTCTCAACGTTCTATGATATGGAGGATCAGATCCGATCAAACTGTCCGGCGTTGTAATAGTCCTTCGCTTTCGCTGTAATGTTGGATTGTAAGGTGCTGAAGAAAAGTGTGTAGAGTCTCCTAGAATAGACTGAAC
The DNA here is from genome assembly GCA_029240435.1 of Nitrososphaeraceae archaeon. Taxonomy (GTDB): domain Archaea; phylum Thermoproteota; class Nitrososphaeria; order Nitrososphaerales; family Nitrososphaeraceae; genus JAJNBK01. Next base: position 1,024 of record JAREAI010000262.1, read on the forward strand.
ATCATAATAACGAATACAGCCCATACATTGTTCCTATCATCGTATGCAACAGGGTTGTTATGTCTCATATCTGCGTAAAACTGAAAAGGGAAAAGCCTTTGTTCAGGAGAAGGAAATATGTTCATTGTTTTATAGCGTCATTGCAAGATTAATTAATGTTTTATGCAAGTCAAGCCATAGCTTTGGTATACTTTTTGTAATATTTATATATAGAATACTGTAAAACGACATTTATATCTAAAGTATTAGATTTGAGACTTCTTTTTTAATTCTGTACGATGTAATCTTAAAGGTGCTCAAATTCTATATTTTAAGAAGGGTTCCTATAAAGAAGAAAGTAGATGGTATTAAGGAAATATTTTGGTATATAGATGAAAGTAAACTGTAATAAGATCGTTCCCTTTTTAAGTATCGATTATCTATAATATAAGGTATGCATTTTTGCTTTGTTTCTTCAGTCCCGTTATGTATTATTTGTTCTTTTTTTGTTGTTGTCTTAAAGTTGTTCATATAGTTTATGAGCTTCAGATATCCAGTCTAAATTAAGATTTGAATACTGAACAAGCAGAGAGAGAGAGAGAGAGGAGCAAGAATTCGAAAAATACATAATTAATTCATTTGAGGAGACAACCAATTAACAACAAAATGAACAGATTTGATAATTGATTTTGCAACAGTCAGTGCTGTCGTTCTAACTATAGAATAATTGCGACCATCGCTAAGAATATCAAAATAATTACTATAAGGATTATAATTCCACGCTTGGATGACTTATCCTGCTTCAGTAATCCCCTTGTCTTTTTAGCATGACAATTTGGACACAATGCTTGACAATTAGATATGTCATTGTTAGATCTGTTGCCATCGATATGGTCATAATCCCACACTTCTGTACTTCTTTTGCAAATGGCGCACTTGTAATTTTGATCCTTTAATACTTCCCTTTTAATGTCGGCTTGAAAATACCGTCGTTTTTTGGTTCTGTGTGTTAAGTTCCATATTACTGCTACAATTATAATAATGAATATGAATACTGCAAATGTACTATAATCAGAGGAAGTGTCAGGTTCTATTTCAATAGGTATCCCACTCTGTGCTAAAACTAGGATATCCAGATATCCTAATACTACGCAACTGATGATAATTTCAAAATAGATGAAGCCTGCTATTCTATTTCAACCTTGACCTTTACAAATAAATAATATTATAAAGGTGATCCACAGAACAAACATCATATTATACTGCTATGATCAGATTTCTGATAATAAAAGATTAAGGAGAAAAACTTTGTCCTAGCATAATTTAGAATATGTTTAGAGAAGCGATAGCGTCACGGGAGATCCTTGAGCCGCAAATTTGTGTCGATAACAGTTCACAAACGACTCGGCCCACTGAACCGATTTTCACATAATAAGCGAATAAAAGAATCCTCATTTACCAACAAGGTTTAAATCCTTCTTAACACTTTGACGGAACTTAAATCCTTTAAAGATTTCATATTTGATATCTATTTGAATCCTTTTATTAAATGATATCAGTTTAGAAGCCACTACTCCATGTCAATCTTGTCTCTTTATTACCACCCTACCTCTTATAATATGTGTAGGATTTGCTATCTATAACTTAAGAAGAAAAAGGAATAAAAGCCCATTATTTCATTCATGTATGAAATAAAAATCTTCTGAAGCAAAAAGACAATGTCTACAGAAAGTGAAGATGTTGTTTGATTTTCTTAAATTATCCACGTAATAGAGGTGTGTGTAATAAGTACTTATGAATCTTAATAAAATAATAAAATTAAGAAATATAATTAATAATAACCTTCTAACTCCATTTAGCCCTATTACAATAAAAGCTTGACATTGATATATAATATGAAAATAGGGTGAGCAATGACAAAATATTACATTATGTATCGATTATTCAAAGTACCAACAGATAGATCGAGTATCAAGCTATTCAGATCTGTCTATAGAATCATCAGATAAGAGTAAACAACAATGCAGAACATACACATCTATGATTAAAGTATAAAATTAGACTGTATTTTTCGTAAATGTGTATATATCATCTATTTTTCTCTCTTGTTATGACGCATAATTCAAGATTAGAATATAAATAAAAATAGCAGAAATAGCAGAGGCCAACACACAGATAACAGAGAATAGCAAAATGTTTCCAATAGTAGGAAAGTAAGTCTTATATATTATATATCTTTATTCTAACAGACAATGCATGTATCTAAGTAAAGAAGAAAAAGAGAGACGCATTATAGATCTTTACTATAATCAGGGAAAGACTTCTCGTGAGATAGTAGAAGAGCTTAGAGTATCACCAAATTATGTAAGTGCTGTACTAAAGAAACATGAAGAAGAAGAAAATGCTGCTGCTGTTTCTAAAACTAAACATAAAGAACAAGAAGACAAAATTTCTAAACAAGTAGCCGCCTACGAGCTATTTTCTGAAGGCAAGAACCTTATCGAAGTGGCAATAGAGCTAAAGTTATCAGAGGAAGAAGTAACACAATTTTATAAGGGTTTTTTGAAGCTAAAGGGATTATACAAGTTCGGTATAGTATATGAAGAGCACAAAGGTCATATTCCATATCTTTTAAAATTATGCAGCGAAGCTAAGAAAGAAGGTATAAGCATAGGGCAACTTGTTAAACTTGCTAAATTAGTCGATGAGAATAATCCTGTTGGACTATCACAACTTGGAAAACAACGTCAATGGCATTTAAGTGAATTACGTGAGATGGAAACAGAAAAACGTGAAATCGAGACACAACTACATAGAATGAAAGCAGAAAAAGAAAAATATGTAAATGAATTGTTTCTATTGAAGAGTGAAAAATTCGACCTTAGAAGATCAACTTGAAGATTATCGTAAATCCCGTGAACGTGAAAGATTAGAGTTAGAAAAGCTCAAGAAAGAAAAAGAAAGTATAGAGGAATCTCTTCGACTTGGTGATATTGCTGAGTAAAATTATCATTTAGTTAACTAAATAGCCCTAAAGTCCTTTATTTGAAAAAAGATAAGATGAATTGATTTGAAGAGATTCTAAGAGGTAAAGAAACAAAAAAATAATTATTTATTATTATTTATTATCTATAAATGCCAAACAAGATGTATAATATAGTATGCGTACGCAATTTATCAATCAATCTGTTAACATTACTGCTTCTTGTATTCTCATCTTTTTCAATAATATCATTA
>JAREAI010000263.1:0-4233 GCA_029240435.1 Nitrososphaeraceae archaeon
AAAAAAGATATTTAATTATTTGTATGATTGTCTAGCTTGTCTGTAGATACTTTCATTACAATTGAATATATTTTATACAGCACAGCAAAAAGGGATCTTAAATTGATGACCTTGATATTAAAAACTTCTTCTTATCGTCTTCATCGCCAATATGGATTTGGCCCTTACAAACATGCATAGGTAATAAATATAGCAAATTGAATTTTTATAAACTATGAAGAAAAAGAAAAATGCAGAGATAAATTAATTAGTAAAGACAAATTGATATTTATAACATATTTCATCTTTTTATTTTCGAACTGATCTCTTTAAATGCGTCAATGTTAGCCTCCAGATAGCTGGATATAAAATATAGCACTCCATATTTTTCTCCCATTCTGCTAATAATGTTATTTTTTTCTAGTACCGCAATATGATGCTGTATTGCTTTATAATCTAAATTTAATTTCTCTGCAAGTTGATTCATATTATATGGGCGTTCTTTTAATAATTCTATAATCTTGATTCTATTATCGCCACCCTTAGAGCCAGCAAAGAGATACCATAACAGCCGCTTAGCATTAGGGTCAACCATGAATCATGCTGGCTTAATATGATAGGAATTTAAACCTAAATGAAATATAAGCGACAATTGAAAGTTAGTCCTCATAGTAGATATTGTATTGCCAAGATATCAGAAAGCAAAAGGCATTATGCTAAACATTTTTTTTATTGTCTGATCACGGTACATGATTAATATGTGATAATTTTTATACATGGCAGTATTAATGCTCGGAGTTAGTTAAGTACTTTGGTTGATAAAACATAATATTTCCCTTCCAATATGGCGTCACCATAAAAAATTAAGCAGACCAGGAATGCTCTATCACTGTTAAAAAATATGCCTAGTAAGAAAATATTAATCGTATATATAGGCAAAACGCTCCAAAGTGTCCGAAAAGTAAGGGTTCTTCGATTCTGTCTAGATAGCCGAAGAATTATGTTGTTATATCAAAATTGCCTTTTAGAAACAAAGTAAGAGTCAACTCTATTGTTGATGATTTCAACCTTGAAGGATTGGACTATTGTTGTTGGTAGTCGGTCACTTATGAGATAGTAATACAATGATGCCCTGTCGTCATTTAGATATAATCAACAGATGAACTATCAAAATTCGACACTGCAAAAATATAAATGATATATTACTATGAGATATTGTAGAATTTTATATATGTAATTTATAAGACTATTTTCTTACATTTCTTTGTGTATATCCCAAAAATTTTTGTACTTAGTTCAGTCAGATCTGTCTAACTTTGTCTATTTTCGATAGATTTTTTTCTCTGTAAACCTAAAGAATCTAATAGTGAATTGGAATATCCTGTAGTTGTTCAACATGACGGAATCAAATTAAAGCCTGAAAGGATGGTTATAGACCAGTTGTATCATTGTATCTTTGACAATAAGGTTTTCCTATTCTATAAAGATGAGCAGGAATTACTTCATTGTTATGAGGTTGAGCACCCCTCTGCTGTTAAGGAAATCTCTTCCAATCCATCAGATATCGAAAATATTTTGAAAAAGTATTCACAGACCTAAATAATCAAATAAGAGAACAATCAATAAACATTATATTCTACTATTAGACATCATTTTTACACAATGTCGTCAAACAAAGCAAATACTGAAATCAAAGCAAATAATGAAATTTTTATTGGAAAAAAACCACTAATGACCTATGTTACAGCAACTCTTGTACAGCTTGCTAATGAGCCAATTGTGATTATAAAGGCTAGAGGAAAAAGCATAACTAGAGCAGTGGATGTTGCACAGATTATAGTAAAAAGAATGGATACTTTAGGTTACAAGATCGGTCCAGTAAAAATAGGTTCTGAATTGGTACAATCTCAGGATGGAAAAACTCGCAACGTTTCTACTATAGAAGTCTATGTTTCCAGGGCTAAGTGACTCTTACCCGATATCATTCTGATAATCAAGTCACATTTAGTCCAGTTACTATAAAAGATATTCCGTAATAAATGAGAGCAGCGTTTAATGCCAAAAGTAAGATAGGATAATATTTTGATCTAAATATCAAGGTGCCTCTTGAGATTAAATGTGCTGTTACCGCAAGCCAACTATAATCCATCCAAATATGAAAAGAGAAAACGACTACAATCCCCATTGCGAAGCCATACAAATCTAATGAATCAGAGATTAATTTCAGACCGGCTGTGAGCCACCATAATATAAAAAAAGGATTTAAAGCACTAAGAATGCTTCCTATAATAAAAGGATCTTTTTTATTATCTGTGTTAAAATAGATGTTTTTTTTCTCTCCATTTTTCTTTTTTAAAAAGGCAATAATTTGAACTGCAGAAAAAACTAATATTACAATTCCTCCAGATAAACTAATTAGTTTAGCGACCAAATTACTAGTGGTAATTGATGAAAATGTACTCAAACCTGAAGCTAATATAATGATCAGCGGCAATTCAACAATTGTATGACCAAGTGCCATTCTGATACCAGAATAAATTCCTTGTTTGCTTCCATATACAAGATTTGCAAAAAATAATGGTCCAGGGGAAATGACTCCTGATGCTGATGTAAATACAACTTGTGCTCCGAAACCTAAAAGATCCATATCATTGCTCTATTTTCCAACTTATAATGGAAATTCTGTCATAATATATAGTCATTATATATTATATATCACAGATGTGACCAGATTAAAGTTATGCTTTTTGAGATATGCTAGTAATTATCATTGAATGAAATTTAGTTATGAGATATATAATGCATAAACAAGAATTGTGTCAGAATATGTTGAAAGAAAGCAGAGAGAGAGACTATATCATTTGCGATAGGCTCTTTTTAATGCAGTTATATTCGTGTTATCACTCAGAGTCAAAGCTCATAATAAAAATATAATATCTTATATTAGCAGTCACTGGTGCCACACAGCATTATCCCAATATCACAAAAGTCTGTGTACTACGATAAAACAAAATTCAAATATATATAATCCGATTTTAGTGTACTATGTCACAAAGCGAATGGTTTACCTCCTATCTAAAGTACAAAACCTTGGAAGATATGCTCAAAGTTATACTCTTTTCATCTCAATCAGTTTTTAGCTACATTCCCATGCTTTATCATATCAATTACAATAATCAAGAAATACTTTTCATCCAGACTGGAACGATAGGAGGAGTGGTAATTCATTATATTGTGCAGAACGAAAAGCCAAATAAAAAAATAATAGAGTTAAAGCGATTAACTGGTAAATTTAGCTTTATTGACAGCATTGGTACTGACGCTCAATCCATATATATCCCTATTTTAGAGTTAGAAAAGTCCACTCTTAGATTTCCTGCAGTTGACTCATCCTCTTCAACCAGTTAATAAGAAACAGAAATTTCTTATCCTATTTCTATAACAGACACTATTTTTTACAATAGACAACTCCACATCATATACGATGAGTATTCGTTCTGTCATATGAAAGACTTTGATATATTTTCAAAGTATATTAAATGCAATTTCGTCTTCGCTTTAGAAGGCCGCAAACTTTTGATAACAATATTATATTAGAATATAAAATTCATATATATTATTATCATTCTAGAACATTGAATTCATTTTGTTTGCATTCATAAGTCTTAATATTAGATATTCTCCTGCCATAGATGAAACTGCAGATAATGGAATCACAATTGGAATAATTACTGGCATTAGAAGTTGAATAAAAAACTTTTCAGTTCTTATATTATCTGAAGGCTTGAAAAATCCACCATAAACATCTACAGACCATGGAAAGAATAGAGTAGTAAAGAATAACGGAACTATAATTGAAGCAATCAAATATCTTTTTACTGTAGTATTTGATGCAGGAATCAGAGTAATTCCTTCACCTCTACGATATTGTAATATGATATCTGCAAGCACGGCGGGAAATATATTCAAAAGATAGAAGGGAAAGATTCCTACAAAATATGAATTGGATATAATTGTTGTAGTTGACTGTATTATCATAATAATAGCAGTTATGGATGTAAAGATAAATGGCATAGAAGTGACTCTTGCAGCTGAAAATAAAGAAAGACCAATGAGGAATGGGATAACTATTGAAGCTGCGGCGACTGCAGCGAGTGGATCAGGATTGAAATCAAAGTATTGACCTTTAGAAAATGGAAGAGTAAACATTAAGACCATGCCTACTGCAACCATCAAAAATACCGCAAAAGCAAT
>JAREAI010000264.1:0-4227 GCA_029240435.1 Nitrososphaeraceae archaeon
TCGCCGCCATCACCATCTCCTCCATCGCCGCCATCACCATCTCCTCCATCGCCGCCATCACCATCTCCTCCATCGCCGCCATCACCATCTCCTCCATCGTCGCCATCATCTGTAGCATCTACATCTTCACTATCTTCTGATACTACAGCATCATCAAGATCAGTGTCAATGATGTCATCAGCATTTGCTTCCTCAATTCCATCAGTTTGTTGTATTGGTAGATCTGGTGGTGGTGGTGGTGGTAACAAAGAGGAGTCCTCTGCTCCTGATTTTGAAATCGTAAATTGGTCTGTAATTTCTCCAGCGCCATCATCATTGCTATAGAACGTTCCAACAAGAGTTGTTCCGCCATTATTTGCTGTAATATCTATATTTAGAAAGCCATACACTCCATCTTGGGCAGTTATTATATAAGGAGCCTTATTTCCGTTGAGACTGTGAAGAGCTGCTCCTCCAGTACCAACTGTGAGATATATCTGCCCTTCTGGATTAGTATAAGTATTTTCATTTCTGTCTGTTATTATTGGATTAATTGGTGTATCGCTATTATATTGGATAGGATAGGTACGCTGATAGTTGTGCTGATGTCCTTGAAGTACTAAGTCAACATTATATTGCTCAAATAGTGGATGGTATATATTATTCCATTCTCTTTCCTCCGGAATATCATAATTCTTAGTAGAAGCATATTTTTGTGAATGATGGGGTACTACAATCCAGTCTATATTTGGATCTGCTGCTGCTTTTGCTAGATCATTTTGTACAAATCTGTATTGTTCAGAACCTATTTCGTCTGGAACATAATCAGACATTACAGTAAAGTGAACATTCTGATAGTCAAAGGAATAGTATTGGTCTGTAAGACCATAATGTTCCATAAGTTCTGTTAATATTGCTCCTGTCTCATGATTGCCTATGGCAATCTTCATTATGTTATCTATAGGTTCTACTATTTCAAGCCAGCAATCTGCAGAGTCATCATTGTAAATGTAGTCACCCAATCCTAGTACTATTTCTGGAGCTTTGGCTTGTATATCCGCTACAACATCTTCTGTATTAGAATTGCAGTTAGTATCGCCTACTGCCGCAAAGTTAAAGTTAGAGTTAATTGATGGTGTTGCGGCTGTTATTGGTGAATCATCTTCTACCTGTGCCAGGATGACATTTGCTGGTGATAATAATGACAAAGTCACTATAGAACAAGAAGCTGCAAATATGATAATCCGATATAATAACAGAGTTGGATTTACTAGTCTTGGCACACTCTTATTTCTCCCATAATCGGATTCATATCCGATTTCAGAATATAAATATTGTGATTAATTGCTTTAAAAACAAAAATTATTATATGTAGTGAGGTTTTAAAATTTTAGTCCGGTTTTGTATGAGGTATCACGACTAGCTATTTTGTTAGAGTTATCTTTTAGAATTAAAATGTATTGATATGATACATTTTACTATAATCCAAGTCTTGATATACTCTTTTATGGTGCGGCTAATCCTAATTCAAATATGTCTAAATCCTCTTATTCGTTACAGGAGGCAGAATTATCACTTAGAGTTATTTTGTTCGTCTTTGGCGAATAAGATATGGAAATGCTGCTGTTAGTGCTGATGACGATGTAATTGCTTGTTGTTGTTATTTTTCTCATAATATAGTTATGATGATACTCTTGTGCCATGCGGATGACAGTTTTGAAATGGATTTGAAACTCTTGAAGTTGTTTAATAAACAATTATTATGTTGTTTATAGTATACGATCGTATCATCGGAAAGAAGATTTTAAATTAATGAGATACTACATGCGTGGTTTTGCTTCTGCACAGAAAAAACACAGGAATAAGAAGTTCTTGAAATCTAAACAATCATTCCCTAAGGAACTTTTAAAAGAAATAAAACTTACAACGAATCATGAAGAAGTACAGTATCAACTTCTCAATTATTCATATAAGTCTTATTGCAGCGCTCATTCTAATAACTAATATAGTAGCAGCTGTTAGTTTTAGTCCTTCACCGTCAACATCAACATCAGCCCAGAAACAACAAGTTACAATTACAGCGGCTCTTGATTACTTGGGAGATGCAAAAAGATGGGATATTGTATTACAACCTGCATTGCAGGAGTTAAGATCTAGACATCAGGATATAGATATTCAGTTAGACTATAGAGCCTTTGAATACTCCAATGAACGGACGCAGTTTTTAGAGGCAATGGCTAACCAAACCAGTATCGACATAATGTCTGTAGATCAGATCTGGCTTGGAGAATTTGCTGAAAAAGGATTTTTAACTGATCTTACAGACCGTATACAAAACTGGGGGAGATCTTCTGACTGGTATGAGGAACACTGGGATGGTGGCGTGTATAATGATAAAATATATGGCATTTGGGCGATATCTGACATAAGGGGGATGTGGTATTGGAAGGACTTACTGGCGGAGGCGGATGTTGATCCTAATTCGTTAAAGACATGGGATGGATATATTGCATCAGCAAAGAAGCTCAATGATGCACTAAAAGATAAAGGGATACAGGGGATGCATCTTGTTGGTGCCAGTCATTCTCCAGATATGTCGTTCTATCCTTATCTGTGGATGCTTGGAGGAGAAATAGTTGAGCGTCGAGATGGGCACCCGTCGAAAGGTGTTTACTATTATCCGGTATACAATAGCACAGAAGGAGTCGACGCTCTAGAATTTATCAAAGAGCAGGTTAATGCAGGTATAAAACCACAGATAAAGCATTTCTCTGGTAAGGAGTTTGCTGACAGGAAGTTTGCTGTGATGTTAGAAGGAACATGGCTGCTCGGTTTCTTTCCACGCGATCATTGGCCTGATTTAGAACAGAAATTAGGCTTCATACCAATGTTTCCAATACCATATGAAGGTAATCAGACTGCGAGTTTGATGGGAGGATGGCAAATGAGCATCCCCACAACATCGAGAAATAAGGACTTGGCATGGGAATTAATCACGATAATGCTAGAACCTAAAATTTTTGCTCCTTTGAATCAAGAATATGGTTACCTTCCTACCCAGGTACCTATCGGAGAAGGTCCCTATTCAGAACAAATGCGCAAATCGATCCCATACTATGAGGAATTGATCTCCATGATCTCAATTGGCCGCACGAGGCCTAGCATACCCGAATATCCAGATATAGCTAATCATATCAAACAGGCAATAGATGAAGTGTACTATGGGTTGAAAGAACCTAAACAAGCATTGGATGATGCTGTTCAAAAGTCTGCAAAGGCTTTGGGGTGGTAGGTAAGGTCTCCCCGTCGATGATGCAAAAAATTGTCAAGGACATCTAGAATTGCATATTCCCATTTACCATCAAGTCTCTTGCCATACTGCTTGGACTTCTTTACTTTTCATAGATATACATATCATTGTATATATTCTCCTTTGACATAAACCTAAGAGGATGCTGTTTCTTATCAAAGCATTATCATAGCAACATGATTATCATAATATACATAAAATGATTAAAAAATTGATAAAGTAGCCATGAGATATCAGAATGGAAGAATTAAAAAAAGAGGGCAATCATAAATACTTAGTTGAAATTAGAGAACCTATTCGTTGGAAGGGTACATATAGGTATTGTTTCTATAATTTTCATCATTGCCCTTTCTTACGGCTTACTATTTTATCTACATAGCATTACTGAACAGGAGGTGAAGAAGAGTCTTTTTGATCAACAAGTTCAGCGCCAGATGGAAGCTACAAAGAGCATTTCCGAGCATATAAGCTCAGATCTCAGTTTGGTTATGAATATGCTTGATGGTTTGGCAAATTCTATATATTTACAGAAAGGCGATCTCTCCGGGGACGGGGCTAAGAAAATAATAGAAGAAAAATATAACCAATTTAATAATATTGTGAATCGACTGTTTATTCTAAATAAAGATGATGTCGTGACTATCATTTTAGCTCCAAAGCGCTCAGAGATTTCTGTAGGTGCTGATTTCTCCTTTAGAGATTGGGTGAAGGAGACAAGGAGCAGTCAAAGGCCAGTGTTCTCTGATGGTTTTGAGAGAATGGGAATATACAGAATTTTCATAACATATCCTATAATGAACAGAACCAGCGGTGAATACATTGGATTGTTAGGTACATCAATACCTACTGTACAGTTTTTTGCTCATTACGGAAATGTTGGCAACATCAATTCACAATTCTTGGTAGCATATAACAAAAACGCTACTCTGCTGGCTAAT
>JAREAI010000265.1:0-4223 GCA_029240435.1 Nitrososphaeraceae archaeon
TAAGACTTTTCTTCTTTGTTTGCTTCCAATCTTTCCTGCTACCTCGTTTGTTAGCTGTACTTGCCTTATAATAATGTCTTGGTTAGAAAATGACTCAACCGTTCGTTTTGTGAATAGCAATATCAATAAATATAATAGAATATTCCGAATGAAACATGAGATTCTTAATGACCGCAAGGATTCCCACGGAAGACGGAAACAAAATGGTACAGGACCCAAACTTTTTGAGTAAAATCGAAAAATACATAAAAAAAGTTAACTCTGAAGCATCATATTTCTTTGAAGCGGGTGGCAATAGGATCGTTACCTTTATTGTTGATATCCAGAGTGCTGGCCAGATACCTATCTTGGTTGAACCGCTGTTTAGTGGAATGGGTGCTCATGTGGAGCTCCACCCGGTAATGAGCCTTGATGACCTTAAGGAGGGAATACCACAAGCCGTAGTTGAAGTCAACTCCTACCGTTACTAACTGGTTAGCACGCTCAGGATCTAGTTCGGAATAGGATAATTATTCTAGCAAGAGTGCCCTGGTGATCTTTTAGCCTTACCTTATATTATACAATATCTCATGTAACGACATGATTACTAATGGACAATTAAAATTTGGAATAGGATACAGTTTAAGCCTAGGCCTAATGTTGTTATTGGCTGCGGGTTTTGACTACCTGATAAAAAATACGACTGCACCTTGTACCATACCCTTTATTGGAGAATATTTTAGAATCTGTTCCCTTTAAGGTAATACTCTATTTTTACTTGGTTTAAAGCATAGAAGTGAGAATAATGTCAGCATGTAAACTATAGCACTATTACCTTCACTGATGGAATGAAGTTGTTTAGCACAATGTGCTGGTAAGCCTGTTGTTGTCTCTTCTATCTTTCTGTCTAAAAGTGGTGATGATGACAAAGTTGAAACTTCCGATTGTGATAGCAACAAATTGAAAGATGCCTGTGAGTTATATAAGCATAATATCTACATATGATATTGATGTCTATATCATGCAATCAGATCCCTTGAGTATTCTAGTATAGAAGAATATGAATTCAAGACAAATTCAAATGATGGGAATAATTTGGAAGTGGAACTTTCATCGGATGCAAGTTAGGTCATTTCTTAGATATAGTATAAGAAATCAACGAAATACTGACCACAAATGAATATTCTCATACTTCCAGTTGCAGAGACTCTGTTGAGTAAAGAAGAGATAGATTGGATACATAAGAGCATTCCTGGAAACGAAAAAGTAATTGCAGATGCTGTTGAATTTGTGGTTAGTCATCCTGAGACTTTTGTTGGCATACTGATTGGTGGATTTGGATTTGATGATGATAAGGATATTGACTATGTTATAGAAGTTACAGAAATAGACCCTGAGGACATGGATTATTGGCAGATTAGGGGAGAAATAGGTCCTACCAACTATACTGCTGATATAGTGAGAAGACAAAAAATGGAAGTGGAAAAGGAAGAAGATGACGAAGACAATTTAAGCGAAAGGAGATTATTGGTAGGAAGAGTCTATTTATGACTTCGAAATACAATTTTCAGATTGCCCGTTTATTAGAAGTAAGTCGTTATTTGTTTTAACCATGACCATTATACCTGGATCCATTGATAGTTTAAGTTCGTGAAATGAAGCTAATGTGAGCCGAACGGTGTGGTCTTGCTCACTATAGGGGCTTGGGGTTGTAGATGCGTTTAGATCAAAAGGCGTAGAGGCAGAAATGGATATTGAAGATAGAAGGCAGTTCTTAAGAAAAATTGGATATAAGATCTAGCATATATCAAGCTCCCATACTCTTTGTGCAATAATATACCTTGAGGATGCTTCTTTCAGGCATATCTAAAATCTCTACAAACATCACACTTGTCGACCATAAACGTTCTATCCCATGAGAACACTGGTTTAGCTGTAGCATGGAAAACTAAACCACACTGTCTGCATTGGTGAAGGTCTAGAAGTAGAGGAGAACCCGAAAGTTTAGTTCTTTTTCTTGAAGGTCTGTTCATTTCCATGTGACTACATATGTATATACCCAATGCTATTTAAATGTTATATACATACGTTTATGCCAAAGTATACTTGTATGGATTAAATTTACTATCATCCTGGGTATGAAGATTGATCTAAAAATCAGTATTTTCCAAGCGGGATAAGATATTGTATAAACAGACAGTATCTAAGGCCCTTTAGTTGAGACATGATATGTTTTCTTCTATTCATATCGCTTTGCGATAATAGCTTTGACATTCATATCGCTTTGCGATAATAGCTTTGACATTCAAATTAGATTGTCATTTGAGAATTAAATATTGTATAATAATTATAGGGGTTGGAGTAAGTGTTAATTTCATTGCAAGTGTCAAAATCCTCTTTAATTTATCTCCTTCTAATATTTACTCCAATAGCAATAGCATTGGAATTTATCAATACTGACCATATTGTCATATTTGTAGTTGCATCTGTTGCTTTGATTCCTTTGGCAAAGTTAATTGGCGATTCTACAGAACACCTTTCAGTACACTATGGAGCAACATTGGGTTCATTACTCAACGTTACCTTCGGAAATGCTGCAGAGATTATAATTGCAATTGTAGCCATTAATGCGGGTTTAATTGATCTTGTTAAAGCATCTATAACTGGAGCGATACTTGGAAATATTTTATTGATATTCGGATTGAGTATTTTAGCAGGTGGAATTAGATACAAAGAGCAATATTTCAGCCAGGAAAATGTTGGACTTCAATCTTCTATGTTATTTCTTGCAATTATTGGACTAGCCATCCCTACCATTTTAGTTAACACGCTAAATGCCGACGGTACAAACACTAGCATCGAGAATCAATCAAACATACAGCTCTTAAGCGATATCCTGGCTTTTCTATTATTAGCAATATATATTGCTGGAATAATTTTTACGTTTTTCACTCACAAGCACCTTTTTCTTACACAATCCCCTTTTGATCATAAAAAAGATCAGAAAGAAGAAGGTCGTGTAAAGGAGGAGGGACACAGCAGCAGCACTACATCTTGGAGCAAGAGAAAATCATTTGTTTTCCTTGGATTAAGTATGGCAGGAGTAATAGCCATAAGTGAAATATTAGTTGGCTCGGTAGAAGTTACGGCAAAACAATTCGGTTTTGGAGAACTCTTTGTTGGTGCCATTATCATAGGAATAGTTGGAAATGCTGCTGAACATAGTAGCGCCATTGTTCTTGCAAGAAAGGGCAAAATCGAATTATCTATAGGTATTGCTGCTGGCTCGGGCACCCAAATTGCATTATTTGTAGTTCCAATATTGGTAATAGCTGGTATTCTTATGAACCAGCCATTCTCTTTAGTATTTACATTATTTGAACTAGTAACTATTTTTCTAGCCGCTATAATACTGAATTTAATATCTCGTGATGGTAAGAGCAATTGGTTTGAAGGAATACTACTTACTTTCGTTTACGTAATAATTGCTATAGGCTTTTTCTTCATTAAATAAAGTGTGCTTAAAAGATACTCATGAATTTTCCTACTTTAAATCAAATGATAGGCCTTTAACGATTCTTACACCCTTCTATTGCTGATGTTTTAACGTTAGATTGATTCTAACCATCTGCTTCGGTCAATTGAAGCTGCCGAAGAACTGGCAAGAGACTCGAGGTGTTCTAAGAAGTACAATTAGAAGATAAAGAAAAAAGAAATGAAACTACTACAACAGTCGTGGCGATACTACGTGGAGCCTCGGAATTGATCAAAATGGTTCCTCTTATTCTACCGCTTGTGCTATTTTACCAAGTGCCTCTTCTGTTGTCCCTGTAATACCATCTTTTGCAAAGCCCCTTCCAAGGAGTGGGATGCCAGACAAATCAACTTCCCATACTGCTTTGATTTCTGTTTTTGTATTGTCTACAGCAGACGGACTCAATGTGAGTACTCTTGTGCCTGTCACAGGTCCCTCTGTAAGGTTTGTCTCTACTAAAAATTGTCTTGGATACACAGTTACAATTTGGTGTGTCTTCGTTTCGCCTTGTGGACCTGCTAGAAGTGTGACCTCTCTTTCAGTTGTATTGCCTGCTTTGTCGATATTTTTGATAGCTTTGAAAGTAGGCCAGTATTTTGTCTCGTTGTCGATGTCTGAAACAATACGCCAGACTTGATCAACTGGTGCAGATATTTCACGACTGACACTGATTTCTTCTAAGGAAGAAGCTGTTGCTGCGGGTATTTGC
>JAREAI010000266.1:0-4220 GCA_029240435.1 Nitrososphaeraceae archaeon
TGCTATTCCTAGTAATATGCCTACAAGAGCTGCTCCTATAACAGGAGATGCGATTATCACTAGAGCCAATACAATAGCTATTACACCTGCGGCAATCCTGAACATCCTTGACCAACTGCGGCTTGTCTTGTCTCCAATACCATGAATTACTCTTGCGATACCATCAATTAGTAAAGCAATTGCAAGTAATATTATCAAAAATGCAGTCGTTCCTACTGGGAATAACATAACTATGATCGACAATATAATAACTATAATACCAAGACCTATGCTACCCCAACGTGACTTGCTTGGGATGAATATACCACTTAAGACTTTTTCAATTCCGACTACTAACAAAATTATTGCAACTAATATGACTATTGAGACGACCGCTGATGCTGGAGAAACAAGGACAGCTATTGATAGTATCACAGCTATTATGCCTAGACCAATTTGTGCAGCGCGCAGCCAACCTGGGGATTTGGGTTCAGAAAGAGAAGAGGAAGAAGACACTTTATACACCAATGATGTACTTCTTAAAATGCTTTCTCGAACATAAAGGAGTAAGATGCTTCAATAATTTTTCTTGATTTGCACTTAATTCTCTTAATAGACCTGGCTTGGAGGTACAATAAATAATATTGCAGTTTAAGGTAGTAGTAATAATGGACGACAGTATATGTATATTCAATTCGTCCTTGTATTGATGTAATCGATGGTATCTTCATAACCATCCTTTATTAACTGCTTAATTGTTCCAGATGAGAAATCAAATATTTTGTCTGAAATCGTATTTTCATCATTCTTTCTTTCTATTCTTATTATTTCAGCTATATCAAATCTACCTTCCACCATGTCCTTGTACTTTCTAGACTGAAATACTACCCCATGATACTTTGTTTGTTGATCCAATAGATTATCAATTACTTCATCCTTTACTTTATTCTCCTTTGCTATCCTTATCAGATCTCGTATCAAGTCTATATAATCAGATATTAGTAACAATATTTCTTCGTCTCTATGAGTACGATCCGAGAAAGTAATATCGTTATTTCTGTTTATCACACCATCACGGTCAGTAGGGATTTCTTTCTGTCTAGTTGGATGTAGATTGATTACACATGTATCTAGTGTGGGAAGTTTGTCCTTTATTCCTCTGACCTTGTACCAATAAGACCTATGGAGCAAAACTAGCTGAGATAATGGAGTATTTGCCATTAGTCCTCCATCCCAAAAATATCGTATCTCTTTTTCGTAATGGTTCAATGGATCATCAGGATTCCTATTACTACTATTCTTCCTACTGTAAGGAGCATCGTTCTTAATAATACTACTACTACTACCACCACCAGTATCATAGCTCTCGACTTCTAATGAAGCGTAATCAAAATTAACAGGATAAGACCCACTTGCAATAACATGGTCAGAAGTAATTCCTTTATCATATCTTATCACATGCTCAAAACCTATCTTCTTATTGTCTTGAGTTATGAACCTTCCATAATGAGTTTTCCTAGAACCGTCTTCCTTGGGGTAGCTGTCAAATGTTACTGGCACGCCATCAGCAATATCAACGGCAACTAATATCAGTCTTGGCTGATTCGCTTTATGATCTGTTGCTATAGGGAATTTTGCAAAGCGTTCTAGACTCCGCTTTAGCGGCTGATTATTAAATCGGTACCATGTATTATTATATGAATCAAAAAACTTATTGTCAGGCAAAGGTGCAAGAGGAGAAAAAACATTAGGTACGCCAGAGAAGACAAATTCTTTTGCTGAATAATACCTTCTTGCTGCTTCTCCTGAAGCAACTGACTTATTAATTATATGCCAGTAATCCCACCATGGCCTAAAAAATGGATTAGTTTCCGCTATTGATTCCTTTGATAAATAGTTCCAAAAATCTATGAGCCTCTCTGCTGAGCCTTCATAAGTTCCATTTTCAATAACGTAACTTACAAGTATTGCAGCATTTATCGCACCAATTGAAGTGCCTGCAATAATATCAAAGGTTGTGCTTTTCTCCTTTCCTTCCTTTGCATCTTTCTTAGAAAGCATTTCATATAACGCCTTATAGGCACCTGCTGCATAAGCACCTAAAGATCCTCCTCCTTGTAATACCAGAGCTCTTTCCTTGATAGGAATATTTGTACTAATATTATTATTGCCACTATTACTCAAGTCGACTTACTACCTTCATTCGATAACAATAAAAACATATATTCTCTTAATCATAGTTAAATAAATTTCTTAATTCTGCCAAAGTATAGTGGCATTCAATTCAGTTGAGTGATAATAAAAAAAAGAGTAGTCTTATAATGTATGACAACAACTTCTAGGCAATTATTTATGTAAATCGGTCAGAAATTCTTATTATGAGTGTCAGTTATGTTATGTTACTTTAGAGATAATGCAAATAAGCAAGCTCAATTACAATACCTCTTGATAAACCCATATAGTTAGCCGGGTTCGGTGGGATGCAATACACTAGTGTATGTAATCCACTTGCGCAATATAAGATGATTTAGTCTAAGAGCTATTCTAATTTGTTTTTAACTCAAGATATAGTTCGTCTAAAATTTAGAGCTCAAGTTTATTTAAATAAAGTTTATGGTATACTTTGTAATGGAATAAAATGCCATTCTATGAGCTCTTCTGCATTGAAAGTAGACTTAACCTACCTTCTTTTACCAAAAAACCACCACAACAACAACAACCAAAACCACCACATGAAAGAAGGTTAGAAATCTAATCTTTTAAGAGTTTCCTCTCATTCTTCTTCCTCTTCTGTTCCTTCTTCTCGTGTTGTTGTTGTTGTTAGTTAATATATATATGGTCCCATTCCCGTAAATGTAATTAGGGAAATATGATGTTATGAGTCAAGTTCAGTTCTGTTCCGTCTGGGAAGAATCTGATACTGCTTCCATCTTCATAGTATACTTCAGTTGAATTGACAAAATCATAGTCTCACAGCAATTAGAGTTATCAGAATTCTTCTAAAGTTTCTAGGTTCAAGCAGAAAGAGAGTTAATGGCCGGGTTCAGTAGGATTAGATCCCCGCATGTAAAAGGGTTCTGTTGATTTTCTTATTTGGCCTTTTTCTTTTATATCATAGGTTTTTTATTTTAATTTTGACGATGGAAATGATCTTTTTTATCTAACAAAGACACTGTCTCACATATTCTTTCTATATCATTCATGTAATAGGCTAAAAGTTAATTTTATATGTCATTGAATACTCTGAACAGACGTGCACTATATTGACGGCGAAGGCAGTATTATTGTGCCTAAATCCGTCAGACCTATAATTGATTATAAAGAAACATCATTAGGCAATAAGAAGGGAGCCAAAAGAGAATTTCGTTATGGAAATTTGCATATTAGAGAATATGATGATAATTATACTGTTCACAGGGATAATATAGATCCAAAGGAGGATGCACTAGGACACTTAATATCAGATGCCCCCGAGTATTTGGCCGGTACTATTTCCGTGGCATTTGTTGGATATAAAGTTGGTCAAGAGGTATATGATAGAAGCAAAGCAAAAGGGAAGAATCAGAGAACTGCTTTATATGACGCAATGTTGGCTGGATTTCTCGCAGGTTCTACAATAGCAGGCTCGGTTTCTTCTTATATCTTCACCAACACCATTAGAAAAGGTAGGAGCATCTAGAGCACAAATGGAGAACCCAGCTCAAGTGCCAGAACAAATTTCTTCTTTAGAGGAACATTTTAATAAACAAACTGCAGTTATTCCACAAGAGCCGTCAAAAATCCATCTTGCAAGAGTACTGCTTAAATTATTACCAGTAGCATTTAAATTTAGAAGAGACAGGCGTAAATGGGTCAAACAAGAGGGAAAAAATATTAATGAGAAAAAATATAGAAAGCACGCAGAAAAGGCCCTTAAAACTTTCATCGAACTTGGTCCTTCTTATATCAAGTTAGGACAGTGGCTCTCAACACGAGCTGATATTTTGCCACAGCCTTATCTTGAAGTATTAGCAAAATTGCAAGATGAAGTTCCTCCAGCCTCATTCTCAGAAGTAAAATCAATGATAGAAAGTGAATTAGGTGATATTCAACATGTATTTGATGAATTTAATACATCCGCACTTTCTGGTGCAAGTCTCGGACAGGTATACCTTGCAAAATACAAGGGAAAGGACGTTATCGTCAAGATAAGCAGACCAAATATTGAACAAATAATAGAAAAAGACATATTTTTTCTAAAA
>JAREAI010000267.1:0-4218 GCA_029240435.1 Nitrososphaeraceae archaeon
CAAGCAATGCTTGCAAAGAAAATTGCCATGCGATACAGGCTGAGGCTTCCCTATCATATACGTCAATTATACTGCAAAAAGTGTAAATATTTTATTATTCCAGGAAGAAATGCTCGAGTAAGAATAGGAAGATCTAATACAAAAGCCTTAAGAATCACATGTTTGAAATGTTCTCACACCTATCGCAAAATCTTATTGCCTCGAGAATGATTTTATATATTTTTTGAAAACAATGCTCTTAAATGAGAATAAGGATTTATAAGGGATCTACCTCGTGATTATTCAGTAACAACTATGGCCAAGGCTTATGATATTCCAGCGGCTTATCTCATTTCAAGATTGGCTGAACAGCTTAAGAAAGATAAAAAAATTGCTCCTCCAAGCTGGGCAGCATTCGTCAAGACTGGTCCTCATGCTGAGAAAATTCCTCAAAATAAAGACTGGTGGTATATTAGATGTGCTTCTTTAGTGAGAAAAGTTTACATGCACGGTCCTATCGGAATTTCAGACTTGAAGAGTGCGTATGGTGGTAGAAAAAGGATTGGATATAATTTGGATCATCATAAAGACGCCGGCGGGGCAATTATCCGCAAGGCATTACAACAATTGGAGTCAGCTGGTTACATAACTAAAAAAAGTAAAGGCAGATTAATGTCAGATGATGGGATGAAAAAAATCGATAGATTAGCTACTGAAATTCAGAATGATATTATCAAGACCGAACCTGAGTTGCAACGATATGCTTAGTTCTCTTCTTTGAATACTATGTCAGCCCCTCAATCACCACAACCAAACGACGAAGAATCCAAGCGACGTGAAGCTGAAGCCGCAGCTATGCGACAGCGTGCTTTAATGGTTTTGCTGGATCCTGCAGCTCGTCAGAGGCTAATGAATATCAGAATAGTAAAACCGGAACTTGCTACGGCTGTAGAAAATTATCTTATAAATGCAGCATCAACAGGAAGATTGAACAGAGCTCTTACAGATGACGAGTTAAAACAGATTTTGCTTAGTCTCCAGCAGCCAAAAAGAGACTTCAAAATAAATAGACGTTAATGATATGCAATCACTTGGTTTTGAATAAATTTTTTCTTCAGCTTCTTCGTGCTATTCTAACACAGAGCCGTCAGAAAGTGATGATTTATCTCTCTGCGCAATTAATTTAGCGACATTAGTCTAGTTAAATATATTAAGTATAAAGAATTCTTCAACTTTATGAAGGCAGCCGTATTTCGCGAATATAGTAAGGATCCAACAAAAGTTGTAAAAATTGAAGATATTGACATGCCCAAGTTGAAACCTGATGAAGCTATGATAAAAGTAGAATCAGCATCTTATAACTATAATGACTTGTGGGCTATTTGGGGTGAACCTCTAAAGACGCCATTACCACATATCTCTGGCAGTGATGTGGCAGGAACCATAGTAGAAGTTGGCGAGGATGTTTCGAAATTGAAGGTAGGAGACAGAGTTGCCTCTCATTCAAATTTGAGCTGCAGAGTCTGCGATATGTGTACCTCTGGCAGGGAATACGACTGTAACGATAGATTGGTCTGGGGTTTTCAGACAGGTCCGCTATGGGGAGGTTTTGCTCAATATACTCATTTGCCCGAGGTAAATGTAGTGAAAATACCAGATAGTGTATCCTTTGATGACGCAGCAGCAATTTCAATGGTAGGAATGACTTCATGGCATATGCTAGTGGGCAGAGCCAAGATAAAGCCAGGCCAAACAGTTCTGATCATGGGAGGAACAAGTGGAGTAGGTATGTCTGGGATCCAAATTGCAAAATTATATAATTGTAACGTTATTGCTACTGCAGGAAATAAAGAAAAGATGGATAAATGTTTGGAGCTTGGTGCAGATCATGTAGTTAATCATAGGGAAGCCGATTGGTACAAAAAAGTGAGAGAAATTACAAAAAAGCAAGGAGTAGACGTTATCTTTGAGCACATCGGCAAATCCGCATTTGCACAAGAAGTTAGTCTTTTGAAAATGGGAGGAACGCTTGTTGCTACTGGTGCTACGACAGGATATGATTCAACTATTGACTTGAGATATCTATTCTTCAAAGGAACAAATTGGCTTGGGTCTACGCAGGGAACAAGAGCAGAACTCGAAGAAGTAATGTATTGGACGGGCAAAGGAAAGATAAAACCTCTCATATATACAATTATACCCTTCAATGATATGGTAAAAGGCCATGTCATGATGGCCAATGCTGAACAAATTGGAAAAACTCTTACTGCTCCACAGAAACTCTAATCTCAAATATACTTCTAATGTTGAGATGTTTAGAAGCCTAATTTTTGTCCCAAGCAACAGCAGACGTTTTATTGATAAAGCCAAGACACTCAATGCAGATATAATATGCTTTGACTTGGAGGATTCAGTTCCAATAAATGAAAAAGCTGCAGCAAGGCAGATAATTATTGAGACACTTAAACGCAGGGCAGAGTATAAAACAAATGTCTACATTAGGATAAACTCATTTG
Source organism: Nitrososphaeraceae archaeon (assembly GCA_029240435.1). Lineage (GTDB taxonomy): Archaea > Thermoproteota > Nitrososphaeria > Nitrososphaerales > Nitrososphaeraceae > JAJNBK01. Next base: position 2,496 of record JAREAI010000267.1, read on the forward strand.
ATTCTGGTATGGCTTTCTCAGATTTAAAAGAGATAATTCAGAATGGAGTTGATGGCATTGTTATACCGAAGGTAAATGATGAAAAGGAAGTTGTCGATATACTCAGCTTTGTATCTACCCTTGAAGATGAAAGAGGGATTGAAAAGGAAAGTATCAAATTGATGCCATCTATAGAAACTGCAAAAGGCGTAGTAAATGCTTATTCTATAGCAAAAGCGAATAAGAGAATTAACGCATTAATTTTTGGAGTTTTTGATTTTCTCTATGATATGGGTCTTGATTACGCTGAAAATGATGGTATTGAATATATGTTTGCTCGCGAAAAAATTCCTGTTGACGCAAAAGCTGCTGGGGTTGCCTCTATTGATGCCATCTGGCAAAAAATAGATGATACTGCTGGATTAATAAAGGATGCTACAGTTGCAAAGCGCTTAGGTTATTCAGGCAAGAGCATCATTCATCCTACTCAGATAGAACCTGTACATAAGATTTTCATACCAACCAAAAATGAAATTGAGTGGGCTAAGAAGGTAATAGGAGCATTAGGTCAAACAATGGAAAGAGGAAGCGGCAAAGGTGCAGTCAAACTTGAAGGAAAAATGATAGATGCAGTTCATTATAAACAAGCAAAGGCGATTTTAGATCTTATAAATTCTGATTCATGAGAAGATATACACTCTATAAATGACAATATTATAGATAAATAGCAGATGCACAGACATAGATACTAGCGGCTGTATCATCACGATCCAAACTATTTCCATAATAGATTCCCATAATAGATAATGCAACTGTAGACAATCTAACTTTGGATGTAATTTTGATTGAACGCATAATTAGTTAGCAAATTTTTAAAGGCTATAGAGTTATAATTTCATTATATATGAAGTCTAAATTACATGACTGTATGAAATCTTTAGTGAAACAACAGTGGCTACAGTGTTTACCAAGAGATACAATAGCTACCAATAAGAGATTAAGAGCTGGAACTGCCACAAATACTATTAGTGAAAGGAAGAAGAGATTTCTTTCATTAAATTCTGATTAAACATATCTGTTATCACTTTTAGTGTACATAAGAAATGTCGGTTTGTGCATTTTATAACTTGATTTCATCTTTACTTCGATCTCTTTTTCTATTCTCTCAATTTTCGGATGGCATGAGTAGCAATAATGACATCTCTGGCATATATGAGGAGTTCTCTTCTTACACTCAATACAATCATAATAAACTAAATTATTGGAAGAAAGATATTCATGCATATTATAATAGTCCTTTAGATAGTAAATAAAAAATGAAACACTTTTTAGAGAGGGAGAGGATACATTTCAACTTCACCATTGTCAAAGTAAGGTTTTGATAGCTAAAACCTTGCAGATGGTAGTAAATGTTTGCATTTGTCTAAAGAGATCCGCAGTTGCTAAAATTCCTGCAATATATATAATAATACATTCATATCTTCTTAATACTACATAATTTATAGTTTCAAATGTCTAAAAAAATTGCATTTGGGATAGTAGGATTCGCTATTGCATATATAATATTTAGCATACTGCCATTTCTTACTAATACATATGCACAAACACCTAATTTATTAGGTTTAAGAATTTCTTCTCATACAACAGGTCAACAAGTTCCAGTTGGCCAACTTACAATATCAGGAACATCCACTGATAATCCAACAACTGATTGCCAAGTTTCCGTAGATGTAAATGACATAAA
>JAREAI010000268.1:0-7759 GCA_029240435.1 Nitrososphaeraceae archaeon
TATAATAGTATTCTCATGGCAATGTTTACTACAGAGATATTGTCTGTTGGAAATGAATTGCTTTCGGGTATAACTATCAATACCAATGCTCATTGGATTTCACAAAAAATTACGGAAGTTGGCGGTTTTGTAAAACGGATAACTGTCATCAGCGATGATGTTAAAGAGATATCTTTGGCAGTAAAAGAGTCCATTGCAAGAAAACCAAATTGGCTAATTATTTCTGGTGGTCTTGGTCCTACTTATGATGATAAAACCCTTCAAGGCGTTGGGCTTGGTTTAGGTGTGGAACTTGTGCTCGATAATACAGCAGTAGAGATGTTGAAAAATAGTTATACGCGACATTCAACAAATTATGAACTAAACGAAATTCGATTAAAGATGGCAAGGATTCCAATGGGATCGATCCCAATCCAAAACCCCGTTGGCAATGCACCCTCCGTTCTAATAGATACTGCTGAAACAAACGTTGTTTGTCTACCAGGTGTACCTAAAGAAATGGAAGCAATATTTTTAGAAAGTATACTTCCACAAATAAAGAAAAAGATTGGTGACTTTCATATTGCTCAGTCCAATTATGAAATAATTGGTGTTAGTGAAGCAATGCTTGCTCCTACTCTGTCTAAGATAGTTGAATCGAATCCACCAGATTTGATTTATCTGAAAACACATCCCCAGGGGTATACTAGCAATAATATACCAAGGTTGCGTCTGCAAATCCTTTCAAAAGGAAAAGATAAATCTGAAGTTGAAAGGAGATATACCAATATCTCAAGTATGCTTGTTGAAGAAATACACAGGCTAAATGGAAAGATACTCTGAAGTTCTGTCTGCTATCTGTATATAGAAACAAAGGGATATTATTATTACGCTTTACAATTATACCACTTAACATGGATGGTAATTTTAAACATCTGAGATCATTTTAATTTGAATAATGGCAATACTAGTAGAAGTGTTATAAACCCGCCTAAGAACCAAGCCAGAGAGTATCCGAATTGATTTACAATAAATGAAAATACTATTGGTACCCAGAAGGCATTAAATAATGAAATACCATTGACATAACTGACTGCAAGTGTCTCATATTCAGTATGGAGTCCTTTTACTTGTTTTGCTTTAGTATAAACTATTACAAAACCTCCAGCCAGAAAAAATCCTGCAATAATAATTGAAAATATAATAATATATAGGGTATTAGCTGCGATCATTGCCATACTTGATGACATTACGATCCCAGAGACGATCAACAACTTCTTGGCGTCCTTGATTCTGTCATAGATTTTTCCAAATAAAGGAGAAGATATGAGGGCAATTATCAAATTAAAGCTTCCTACAAAACCAGCTATTGTAGGATCTATGTTCAAGTGATCTGCAAGATAAAAGACAATAAATGTCAAGGTTAGATTGGATCCTATCTGAAACCCAAGTAGCGCCAGTCCAAGTACAATGAGAGATTTGTTAAATAATATCTGACGTAGTTCGGATATTTTGATCCCAAAATCTATCTGTATCTTTTCTCTTATCAATGCAATGATTAATAATAAACCAGTTACTATGCCTAATAGCCCACTTAACATTAAGCTTATTCTCCAACCAGTAACTTCTGCTAATATGATCCATCCAAAAATACCGATTATCCCACCTAGAGCATGTGCTGAATTGAGTAATCCTATTCCAAAGCCTTCTGATTCTTTCCCCAAATACTTTGAAATTAAGATAACACTAGGACCAAAGAAACATGCCATTCCTAAACCGACTATAAATCTCAATACTACCATTTGAAATAAGTCGGTAGATAGCCCAGAAAGAAATGCTGCAGATGAAGTAATCAAAATTCCATAAATGGCAATCTTTCTTGGGCCATATTTTGCGGCAAGGATTCCTGCTGGTATCTGAAATATGCCTATGCCTATAAGAAAGCTTGATGTAATCAATCCAAGCATAGAGATGTCTTGTTTGAAGTCTGAAGCTATGAAGTAAAAGATAGAAGCTATATTGAACCAGTTTATAGAGTATAGTATTCTCGCAAATATCAAAGAAAAGACTGAGGTACGATTGATTACTATGACCATCTACATGCCGTACTATTGAATATATTTCTTTATGATGCAAAAATGTTTATTATAATTAGTAATACTTAATCCTTATATCAAAGTGACCTGTGATAGTTCGCCGTTCCTTGAGAAGTTTTTAAATAATTGATAACAGCAAGCAAGCAAGCAAGATCTACCACCTCATTGTTAGAGATGTAATGACGAAATGAGTTTTTCGTTTGCATAATGTTTTTGTAATGTAATGCATATACTCATTCTTGTATCGGTTAGAGTTTACTCATTCCATATTTCTATTTTATTTCTATTTTATCTTTATTTTTTGTTTTAGTAGACAATCTTTAAAAAGATATATAAAAAAACATACGCTATATCATTGTATTATCTGACTACCATGACTGAACATTTTGCATGATGGAGAACTTTATTTGATATGCTGCCAAGTATCATTTCCTTAAACTGGCCCATACCACGACTACCAATTATTATAATATCAAATTTTTCCATCTCGCTATATCTAATAATTTTGGAAGCAGGGTCGCCTTCTATAAGAACGGTGTGAATATTTATTCCACTCTTATTAGCCATATCTTTACATCTTTCAAGGATTTTTGCAGATTCGCTTTTATAATCTGCACGAACTTTTTCCATAACTTTTGGTGAATAAATATAAACACTAGGAGGATCTTCTATTATATGAGTGACTGTAGTTTGTGTTCCTTCTATTTTTCTTGATAAAAAAATAGCATGTTCTAATGCTCTGAATGAATTTTCTGAACCATCCACTGGAACTAATATCTTTGATAGCATCGTGACTTCTTATTTAACAATATGATTAAATTGCTCGACTTTAGTTTATAAATCATGCTGTAAATTATACAATCTCTCGTCGGGCCTAAGTATCATATAATTGGTTCATACAGACACCTATGAGACGTCCGACTTAAGGATTACAAGAGTTATCCAACTAATCTAACTAATTCACAATTAAATATCTTAATCAAAATTTAAATAATTCTTTGAATTGAGATCTGCAATTCGTAAAGGCTCTGGAACCCATTCTTCCTTTTTGATTAACCTCTTGATGATCTGTATTGCTGTTGTTAAACTGATTCTGTGACCAACACTTACATAGATTTGTTTTTTACCTTCTTTTTTAATTGTAAATCCTAGAACAGTACCATCATATTGTATAGATTGGTCTTCCATTATAGAACCACAAAGTATACTTTTTGCAACCCCTATTGTCGGTTTATCAATTAAGACACCTATGTAACTAGCCAAGCCACATTTTCTTGGATGCAATATTCCATGTCCATCGATAAGTAAAAGGTCATAATGGTTTTTCAAGAATTTCAACGTAGTTAGTATAGGCTCTGATTCTCTTAATATGAAAAGCCCCGGAATATACGGATGCTTTACAACACTCTTGGTGTTGACTGATTCAATCAACTCCAATGTATTTTCCTTCATTATTACAGCTGAACAATATGCGATATTCTCCCTGTAAGATACGTCTACACCACAAATATACTCTATTTCTTTATGAAGAGTATCCTCGGATATTACATTTTTTGCAATTTCTTTTTGCAAGTCTATTGTATCAGAATATATTGACAAATGGTCACTGAACATGCATATATATTATAAGGAAGGGAAGAGGATAAAACGATGTACTTATGTTAGAAAAACAATTTTCGAATAATAGAAGAGCAGTTGTTAAATTTTTTTATTATCTAAGAACTGTGAAAATGGAACATGGTGGTAAGAAATATCAGAGTAACAATATCATGAATATTGTAAGACATTACTGGAGGAAGCAAATTGATCGAAGTAATACTAAAGAAACAGCAAGAGACATAATCTTGTCTGTACTCTGATCGTAATGATTGTCAAAAATTTGCAACTAAAAATTGTATGTATTATTTTAATGAATACAAAAAAAGAACAAGAAATGACCAAGACTAGGATCCAGCTATATATGTATTTCATCCGATTAGTTCTGGAGCCACAACTTGATTTTAAATCTGACCCACTGCACCAACTGTTGAGCAAACTGAGTTTAGCTCCTTTCTTCCTAAAGTCAAACTAGAGAAATGGTTGGCAGCCAAGGGGAAGATGAAGATGAGAAATCAATAACAATAGAATTTCATGCTTGTAATCTTTTATGATATGCCTATATAAGAAAATAATATTGCAGAATGTTACCTTGAATGCGTATAAATTTTTTTAACTAAACCTAAATCTGCCATTGTATTATATACAAATTCCGTTAGCAGTCATTATCCTTGAATCTATGGAGGTGTAATATACGACGTAGGACAAACTTTCTTGACCTCTATCAAAAGGTTTTGCAACAGATGTTCTAAAAAAATTAAGATATTCTGATAAACATCAAATTCAATTCTCTAATTTAAGTTCTTGCTCTTGGTAGATTCCAATTATATTTTATCGCAAGAAGACGAATTGATGTTACTGCTAGTATTGATGGTATAGTGGCTGAATACAAGTTAATACCCATAACTAGCATGACAAAAAGTATTATGACTCCAATAAAACTTGTAGAAGCATATAGCTCTTTAACAAAAACGAGTGGTACTTCGTTTACAAATACATCCCGCAATATGCCACCGCCAACTGCAGTTAAGACCCCTGCAAAGGCCATTGTAAGAAAGTTCAATCCAAATATATTGTAAGCAATGCTGGCTCCAATGACAGTGAATACTCCTAAACCAACTGCGTCAAATTTCAAAAATAAATTCCAGTGTATTTTAATAGATGGATAAAGAATAAAAATAACAATTGCGGTAACTACGGTCACTACTAGATACAGCGGATTAATAACAACAGTAGGTGGGAATTTTCCAAAAATTATATCACGTATCACCCCTCCGGCAACTCCAGTAATAGTAGAAAGAATAATTATTCCTACGATGTCGGATTTATGTTCAATCGCTTTGAATGCACCAGTGACAGCAAAAGCCATTGTACCAAACAAATCTAAGATTTGAATTAATACTGGCACAGATAGTAAGATATCTGACAATTCAAGTTAAATTATAAAACCCCTAATATTAAATTCAGTTTCAAGAACTTGGTATGACATAATAAAGAGTAGAAGAATATTTCCTGCTATCAATTCTTTAGCATTCTACCTTATATACTCACGCCGCTAAGTTTGGCATGGATTAAGTTGTAAATTACCACTTGTTATCTAACAGGCTTTTTCTTCAAAATAATTTTACGGGGCGATTACTAGACGTGGCCTTAATGCAGAATCATGATGGCATTTTTTCTTACATATGGGGCAATTTTTTCTATCTGTCGTTGAACATAAACAAATATGATTTTTTATAAATGAACTTGCAAATTTATTATTAAGACCTGTCTCATTACAAAACGAACACGGCATCATATTATAAGTCATCTTACTACCGTCGCAAATTTGGCACTTCTCTAAAGTGTCTTCATTTGAGTTTAACTCTTCGTCTGGTATCATTAAGATCTAATATACCTCATAATTTCTCCTATATTTACTCTTGTCTATTTGATTTTTTACATCTAAAAATTGTTCCTTGAAAAAGAAGTATTATGATATTTTAGCGAATACATAGCATAATTATAAAAAGCATATCTAATCCGAAGATAGTTACGATAATTATATATTATATTTAGCTATTGATATTAACTACTACCATTTAATAGATATTTTCTACTGTTAAAGGTAGGGTAGCTTTCATATTTATTGTAATGGTTTTATTTTGGTGAATTCATTGGACTGGAAGGAAATATCTAAATCGAAAAAAGTAGTAAGAGCCAGTGACCAGAGGTCATGTGGGAACGTAATTGCAGAATATAATGAAAACATCATAGTAATCCAAGGTGCTGAAATAAAGTCTAGGGAGTATATGATTCCAAAATCTAAAGTGGATCATTATGATGGTAAAGAGGTTTATCTTAGTATACCATACGATAAACTATCAGAGTTTGATTTTTAAAAGAGGATGTGAGTGATATATAATTTTTTAACTATACTATTTTTGCAGGCTCATGAGAAAAAAGTTTATTATTCTTATGTGGAAATATATTTTTCTCTGTATCCCATATGCAGCTACCTTTAAACTTTCAACTGAAGTAGCAGCACTGATACTAGAAAGATCATCAAGGACTCTAATTCATCATCAATCAGTGAAAATAATATATATGCTGACTTCTAGACTTCAGGAGAAGAAATGTCTCCTGCAACCATCTGATTAATCTTTTGTAAATGTGTTGCTAATTCCTTTAAAACTTCAATTTTTTTATTGGGATAGTTTGCAAAACGAACCACATTTTCTATGAATTCAGGAATTGGAATGACTTCTTCTCCTACTACTTCAATTCCTTTACCAGTAAGTAAATACGACTTTGAAATAGGGGCTATTTGAATACCAGCTAAAAGATAATTCTGTGACTCTTTCATTGCTGAACTAGATTTAACAAAAAGTTCTTTGAGTATTTCTGTTTGATAAGTGATCTGCTGTTCTATTGTGTTTATTTCGTCAGCCAGTTCACTTATTTCTCGAACGATATCTTCAACTTCCACACAGATAGTTAATTTGTACCCCTATTATTATCATACTTCTTGATTTCTATTCAGCATCTCTAACTAATGTTTCCGATTAGATATTTTATCGTCATATGTCAAAAATTATCCTCTTTTGCATGTATCAATATATATATGAAGCAAATAATCAACAAGACAATCGCAACAAGAAATCAGCAATATCACCTACAACAAATACTTCTCTATGCAAACATAATATTAATTTGCAAAGAATAAGACCCTTTTCCATTCAGGAACCTAATCCATCTGAACCTGCTAATCACACATTGTAAACAAACTTACTTCCCTTAGAGATGCAAAAAATATTCCAACGCTACTAACAACGTCATAGTATTAATAAAATACAAATGCCTTTACTAGTTTTCGGAAAACTTTCACTACTCACCTGTCTAAAATAGCGAAAAAGCTGAAAGACTTTCTGTCTCCAGAATTTTGGATCCTTCCTTTATATTTTAAATAACCATTATTGATCAGATACGGCTCTGAAATATTAGAAAAGTAATAAGTTAGATAATTGTCATCATTAATAGCCTATGAATACTTAAAGCAGGATGTACTAATGATAATCAAACATTTGATAGTATCGATGGGAGTATTATTATTAATCACACTTCACATTACTACAACAGTCCATCTTCCGCAATCAGATGGAACAAAGGATGCTATATTTGATGATATTTTAAACAATAATGACAATTCTTTCACTACAATAACTATCACAAATCCAACCAATAAGAGCAACATGACAGCAAAAGATTCTACAATAGATGAAACGGCACATAGCTTTGAGGAATCTTTTGCAAAGCTTGTTAGCGAGACCAGATCTTTATCTCTTTCTTATCAGAACGAAATAGGCAAATGGCAACTAAATGATCATGATAATAGCTCTATGATTTCAATTACTGATGACTATCTGCAAAGATTTCAAGACATAGTTGAGAAGTCCAAAGAATTAAAACCTCCTTCTGCAGGATATAAAAGGGCACTTGATCTTTTTGTTAAATCTATTCAATCAGAAATGGCAAGCCACATACACTTTCAAAACTTTTTAGCTACAGGCGATCTAAAAGAAGATGAAAGGTCAATTCAACTTTTCTCA